>CAVARE010000041.1:0-18617 GCA_963591145.1 Anaerotignum sp.
CATTATCAATATACTTCCAACCACCGGACCACATCCTGCCGCCTGCGCCAAAGTAATACCAATAACCGTTGATATACTGCCAGCCAGTCTGTACCTTACCGCCTGCACCCAGATAATACCAGTCATTATCAATATACTTCCAACCACCGGACCACATCCTGCCGCCTGCGCCAAAGTAGTACCAGTTATTGTCAATATATTGCCAACCAGTCTGCATAATACCGCCGCTGCTCAGATAAAACCAGTTATTGTCATCCGAATCATACAACCATCCAGTGACAATGATGCCATCTTTATAATAATACCAGTTGTCTTCAATATAATGCCAACCATTTTCTGACAGAGCAGGCAATACTTTTTGTTTAGTAATAATTGTATTACATACCGAGCAATGAGAGCCTTCGGTGAGGCCTGTATTGGTCATAGTTGGCTCAACAGCTTCATCAGTTACAATTGTGTGCTCGGACATCGGAAGTTCTTCCTGTTTCGAGACAATAGTTCCGCATATTGAGCAGTGGGCACCTTCGGTGAGACCAGTACTGGTACATGTTGCTTCAACGGCCGGATCAACCACCACATCATGATTCACTATTAACACTATAAATGAATATTCAACGCCCAACAGACTCTCACAAACGGTAAGCTTTCCAGTGTTTTTTACGGTTCCAAGATATGTAAGGCTTGGATATTCACCAAACTTCTGAAAGATATCCTCTGAACTTCCAGTAAATATAAGATCCTCGCCATTTTCCGTGTAAGAGACTGTATATTCAAGATTGTATAATCTTGTGTCTTCATCAATGTAATTATAATCGGTATATTTGCACACTGCACCATCCATAGTGCAATGAGTTCCTCGACAGATGTCCTTGCGAACAGTTACCTTTACATCCTTGATGACATAGATATTGTCAGAATCGTCCACAGTATCCTGAGTGGTCTCACCCAGGATCTGTTCAATGGCCTCATATGAGGCTATTGTAGTCTCTGCCTCATCAGTTGATTCTTCTTGTATCGAATTAGTTTCAATCTCAGTAATCTCTATGCCAGTTTCATTTACTGTATCAGCAGTGTCGCCATTTTCTTCTGCAGACTGTTCTTCCGTCGGCTGCTCTTCCACAGGCTCATCGTAATCTTCTGCTAAGATCTCATCTGTTTCCTCTAAGGATTCCGTTTCTGAATATTCAGCAATTCCTTCTTCCGGCACATATTCATTTTCAATATCAGAAGCAAATACACTGCCGGCACTTGTAAAAACGAATGTCGCTGCCAATACCATTGCAATTATTTTTTTCATGCTGTCCTCCCAATAATTAACAGCTGTAACAGGCTGTCAGCAATATACACACGACTTCTGTCCATTCATCATTTTGAAAATACAACAAAAGGACTTGCAGCACAAAATGCTGCAAGTCCCCTGAACTATAACAACCAAAAACAAACAGCCCGTTTAAGGCTGCCCATAAAGCTGTCCGTCTACCTATCTGTTTGCCTGTCAATGCGTATATATAAACATATATCCTGTCAAGTCAAAATAAAAGATGCCTGTAGCATAGTAACATTTTTCATTAATTAGCGCAATAATAAAGCCCGAATTATTCATAGAACAATCTCATAACTGAAAATCGGACTATGATTTTTCAAAAACTGTCCTTGCAACTTTAAGCCGTCATTATCATCCTAAAAAAGGGTATAAAATCCCTGCGGAAGGGAAATAGGCGGTTTGAAGATTTCAAGGTTCATCAATAGTTGCTATTCCAGCTGTACCTTCAGATTTATATGGGCAGCTGCTGCACAGCTTGAATGTTATATATCCTGCTGAATGGACTACCTTTGCGGCAATCTTCAGCAACTTCAGACGGACCGTATCGATGCATTGTTCATCAGATCAGATACACGACAAAGTTTGTATCCTATAAAGATATTAAGCCATTTATGAAGGATCTGAAAAGCGTTTATCAGGCTGACACGGAGGAGCTTGCACTATCTGCCATGGACGTCCTTGAAGAAAACTGGGGGAAGAAATATCCTTCATCAATAGCTTCGTGGCGTAACAACTGGCCTCAGCTTTCAACATATTTCAAGTACCCTGCTGAAATCCGTAAGGTCATTATATACAACAAATTCGATAGAGAACTACAACCGCCAACTCCGCAAGGTAACAAAAACCAGAACCGTTTTTCCTACAAATGATGCCTTATTCAAACTGCTATATCTGGCTATGATGGATATCACAAAAAAATGGACTGGAAAAGCCTGGAACTGGGGCAGACGTTGGACCAGTTCTGCATCTATTTCGGGGACCGTATCCAGCCGGAGGATCTGTAGATCATGGATTCTCTGCCATGTAAAGGGTAAAATGAACGCCTGCCGATTGGCAGGCGCCCTTGACATGGCCTTATCAGATCTGTAAAAATAATTTTGTGTCAACCAACGCAATATTCCTTTATGTAATCAGTGAAGTACAGGCAACACCAGTACAAAATAATCAATATTTTCTGTTGAACGAGCCAATATTGGTTGTATAATAGCGGATATCTTACTCTTCAGAGGGATCCGCTATGAAATATTTAAAACAATTTCTGATTATTTTAACAATATCGCTCATCGGAGAGATTCTTAAATCACTGATTCCCCTTCCGATTCCTGCCAGCATCTATGGCATGGTTATTTTATTTATCTGCCTGCTCACAGGCGTTATCAAGCTCGAAGATGTGCGGGATGTCGGAACATTTCTCATACAGATAATGCCTGTCATGTTCATTCCCGCAGGGGTTGAGCTTATGGCTTCCTGGAACGTACTCTCACCTGTACTGGTTCCTGCATCAGTCATAACTGTCGTGGCACTCATCACGGTCATGGTCGTTACCGGAAGGGTTTCTCAGAAAATTATTCGTATTGATAGAAAGCGCAGCAAGGAAAATCCGCGATCATAGGGCAATTTTATTTTTAGCTGCAGTTTAAAAATGTAATGACATATAAAGGATAATAAATAGCCATGAATGAATTCTTCCAGACATCGGCATTTGCCGGAGTGGCACTTAGCCTGATTGCATATTTTATAGGTGATTTTCTTAAAAAAAAATTTAAGCTGGGATTCTTAAATCCGCTGCTGATCTCCATCATTATCACTATAGCCGTGCTTTTGATTGCTCACGTAGACTACGAAGCATATAATCAAAGTGCCAAATACATCAGCTGGTTTTTAACACCTGCTACAGTCTGCCTTGCGATTCCAATGTATGAGCAGTGGCAGCTGCTAAAGAAAAATTACAAGGCAGTATTTCTGGGAATATTAAGCGGCGTGCTGACAAGCCTCATTACGATATTTGTTATCGCTAAGATAATGCACCTGTCGCATATAGAATATGTAACGATGCTTCCAAAGTCCATCACAACTGCCATCGGTATGGGTGTCTCTGAGGAGCTGGGAGGATATGTAACCATAACAGTCGCTGTTATTATAATCACTGGAGTTCTCGGCAATATTCTCGCAGAAGTTATATGTAAGATATTTAAAATAGAAGAACCCATCTCCAAGGGGCTCGCCATAGGCACGTCATCACATGCTATAGGCACTGCCAAGGCCATGGAAATGGGTGAAATCGAAGGTGCCATGAGTTCACTGTCAATCGCCATCAGCGGTGTGCTGACAGTCGTGCTCGCACCGATATTTGCGGGATTTATTCAATAAGAGATCTATCGGCATATACAGATAATCCCGCACATTTCATAAGCTTTCTGGTATTTCTTAGCAAACGCATACGCATCATTTTCTTTTTCTTCATCAGAACATAAACGTTTCATAATGGGTACCACTCCATGTGCGGAGGTATCTCCCAGCCCCTACAGCCCGAACATGGTATTTATCAGATGCAGGCCTGTCCTGGTCTCGAAGACTTTATCCCTGAAATTAATAATCGCTTCCTTCTTCAGATTATCTTCCATGGCATTAACCAGAAAATCTGCTTCCAGAAGGGCTCGGTAATCGAGCCCTTCTATATTTTCATAAGTATGATGGTGCGCGATCAGATAGCATACGCGTTCAATCTCGTTTGCCGTAACTTCTGGGAATTCTGCCAGCATCCTCCTGGCATACGCAGGGCCTTCTTGTTCCTGCAGTTTGCCATCGCAGCGGCCATACTTCTCCTCCGATGGTCTGATTCCGATATCATGCATTATTGATGCAATATCCAGAACACGCTGCTCCTCTGGCGGCAGCCCTTCCTTCACACCGATCACATGAGCGAATTCATATACCTTGATGAAGTGCTGTATTCGCTTAGGATCCCCTGCGTTAAATTCCGTCATTTTTATGATCAACTCATCTGTTATCATGTCGTCGTACCTTCACTTTCATAAATTATTCAGCCGCATTGAAGAGCTCTGCCAGTGTGTCCGCATGCTCCTCAAATACTGCCAGCACTGATCTGTCCCAATGCCTTGCATCTCTCGTGCTGTCGCCAAATACATAATCTTCCTGGCCATAGTCGATGACATCGAATCCCGGCACTGCCTTGCTGGCATTATCTGTTCTGTACTTCGCAGCGTCAGCCAGGCTAAATGACACATTATTGATGTCCTCATAGTCCACCCAGGCGGTCAGATCATCGCCCGTCGGCTCCTCGGCGTCACCATTTGCCGTAAGCGGCGCAGCCTCTTCCTTCACTGCCTCAACGCCTGACACATACTCGCCATACATCTTGTCCACGTAGTATGCAAATGAACTGCCTAATATCTCTGATGGCACGTGGCCGCCGTTCCACTGCCATTCAATGTCGGCATCTGTGCCTGCGTTCAGAAATGCGATCTGAAGATTCAGGGATGCGAACATCGACATATCGCCCTCGGCTGCGCCCATCATTATACGAATCCATTGTGGACCACTCGTGCCCTCTGCGCCAATGTAGTTAAGCGGGTTATACAGTTCAACCTGATTATTGCCGTAACGGTCACCAGATTCAACCTTTTCTATATCTTCCTTATAAGATGCCACCATTTCGTCAAATGTCACATAATTAGCAGAATCTACTGTACTGCCTGTGCCCTGAGTGGTGCCGGCATCCGGCGTTCCGACAGTCATAGTATCTCCAGTGCTGTTAGCTGCCACCTCAGCATTGGCTATAGCTGTCTCACTGGCTGCCTCGCCGCCTTCTGATGCTCCCTCGGCATTGGCCTCACCTGGCATTGCATCTGGAGCTGCCTCAGCTGCACCCGTATTATCTGGTGCATCTGGCGCTGCCTCACCGGCAGATTCTCCGTCGCCTGATGCACCAGGATCGCCCTGTGGAGGTGTGCCGCCAGGGCCGCCGGCAGATCCGCCCTGAGACTTAGCTGCATATCTTCCCTCAATGAAGGCCTCTGCCTTATCCTCTGAGGTCATCTGCGCCACTTCTTCATCGCTCAGTGCCCGTCCACTGTCATCAAACCATGTCCAGCCCTCAGCATAGTCTAGATTGTCCAGATACCACTGCAGGTTCTGTGTGAATTCTGCCAGATACAGGTCGAGATACGTGCCTCCGTAGCCGTTAGTATCTGCATATTTTTCTGTATCATATTCGATCGTAAGTGCCACCGTATCATCCATATCGCCATCTGCATTCAGATCAAATCCCACCTGTGACTCCTGAACCGACAGATTCTGGCCATTGATATACGCCATATATTCTTCCGACAGATATGCCGCTACCTGCTTCTGGAACGGCGAATTGAAATCATATGTCGTATCCATATAATACTCGAAGGCCATACTCATATCGCCCTCGGCCAGGGATGTGATCGCCGAATATGCCACGCAGCCCCATGCGCCGTCCGAGATCTCATATTCCGTGCCGTCGATTGTCACAGCATTTGCATATGAACCATCTTCATTACGATAGATTCCCACTGCACCAGACTCGATCTCGTAATCGTAGAAATCCTCCGCGTCACCTGTTGCCGCAAACATCGTGGCATGAGCACCGCCGCCCGAGCCGCCTGTCGTCACCAGATAATCGATGCATCCCGGCAAATTGCCCAGCAACACGTTATACTTTATAAATCTCGCCGCATTCTTCTGATCTACCAGGCACAACGGCGCATCGCCTGTATAATATGTGTTGCCGTCAGCGTCTGTCGCTGTATCTTGTTTGCCTCTGTTACCGCAGGATACGTTGATGTAGCCATTCGCTGCATAGGTCGTAGCCGCCTTGCTGTTATTAGATGAACCATATCCTGCCGCACCTGTGTTTAGGATGATTGGCGCCGTTGCTGCCGTATAGGTCTGGCCATTCGGACTAACGATCTGTGCGTCGTAGTCTATTACCAGCCTTCCCTTCACCGTCTCCGTATATACCTGAACATCGGCTGCGTCTTCTGATTCCAGGCTGGCTACAATATCTGCAATTCCGTCTCCATCAGTATCGATGCCCTTCACGTATGCACCCGGCACGCATACCGACACGCCCTGCTGTCCTTCCAGCTCAGGATATGCTACCGCCGTCACAACTGACATAACCCATGCATCAGCCGACTCGTTATAGCTCCACTCCTGATCCGCATTGTTGGCGAGATTCAGCTTCTCTTCGATATACTCCCTGTCAGATGCAGTCTGCTCGTCCATCGCATCTGCTGCCTGATCAGACTGCTCATTTGCCGTCTGTTCACCTTCCATGGCCGCTGACTGCTCACTTTCTGAGACTACAGCCTGCGTACCCTCTGAGACGCTATTTTGCGCTCCGCTCTCTGCAGCATACGCCGGCATCCCCAGTGCCATCGTCGCCACCAGCATTACTGCCATGATCCTTCTCCTTACCATAATACTTTCCTCCTGAATATTATTTATACGTAACTATTCCAAACCATAGGTATACATAGAAGCTGCCAGCAGCAGGTTCTATATAATGAGTTCTGAATAGTTTACTTAGGCTTTGCAGCCATTTTTCCCTTGCATCTGACAGAGGTGTTGCACATTATTGCCGTCAGATCTTTCATAAACAACATACGGGTGGCTGAAATCTCAGCCACCCGTACTTGCATTAATTATTAATTCCTTATTCGCAGCCCTTCAGGCAGCGTAACTCATATTCTTTTATCGTCTTATCTAACCTTATCTCTGATTTCCTGCTGCACCTTCTCAACAAATGCCTCAAGAGTCATGGTTTCATTCTCAACCTGATCACGTTTTCTAATAGAAACGACGCCGTCCTCAGCTTCCTTAGCACCGATGATCAGCATATATGGCACACGGTCAACCTGCTGACCCTCACGGATCTTGTATTTCATGGTTTCGCTTCTGTCATCTAACTGAACACGGATGCCGCTGTTCTTAAGAGTCTCGTAAACAGTCGTTGCATAGTCAATAGTCTTGTCAGAAATCGGAATGACCTTAACCTGAAGAGGAGCGAGCCACAGCGGGAATTTGCCCTTAGTCTCTTCAATGATATATGCCATGAATCTGTCTAATGAACCTAAGATCGCACGGTGAAGAACAACCGGTGTCTGCTCCTTAGAATCACTGTCAATGTATTTGAGGTTGAACTTGGCTGGCAGGCAGAAGTCTAACTGGCATGTTGACAGTGTAATCTCTGCGCCAACGGCTGGCTTAACATTAACATCCAGCTTAGGTCCGTAGAATGCGGCCTCACCGATTTCCTCTGTATAATCGATACCCAGATCGTTAAGTACGCGGCGCAGCGCATCCTCAGCGGTATTCCACATCTCATCATCCGGATGATATTTCTCAGTATCAGCCGGGTCACGAAGTGACAGCACGCATCTGTAATTTTCGATACCGAAGTCCTTATAAACCTCGAAGATCAGGTCAACTACCTTGCCTACTTCGTCCTCAATCTGCTCAGGTGTAACGAACAGATGAGCATCGTTCTGACAGAAGTGACGGCCTCTTTCGATACCTTTCAGTGTGCCTGATGACTCGAATCTGAAGTCATGGGCAATCTCACCGATACGGATAGGCAGTTCCTTGTAGCTGTGAGGTCTATTTGCATAGATCATCATATGATGCGGGCAGTTCATAGGACGAAGAACGAAATTCTCGCCCTCTACCTCCATAGCAGGGAACATATTTGCCTTATAATGAGCCCAGTGACCGGATGTCACATACAGCTGAACCGTGCCGACGCAAGGTGTCATAACATGCTGATAGCCCAGTCTTCTTTCTTTTTCTTTGATATAATTTTCCAGCTCCTGCCATACGATATAGCCGTTCGGAAGGAACATCGGAAGACCCTTGCCGACGAGATCATCTGTCATGAACAGGCCCATCTCCTTGCCGATCTTTCTATGATCGCGGGCACGTGCCTCTTCCTGCTCCTTCTCGTACTCTGCCAGTTCTTCCTTCGTTGCAAATGCTACACCATTGATTCTGGTGAGCATCTTATTCTTGGCATCGTTCTTCCAGTAAGCGCCTGAGCTCTGTGTCAGTTTGAAGGCCTTAAGTGCCTTAGTATACAGGATATGCGGGCCAACGCACATGTCGATGTAATCGCCCTGCTGGAAGAATGAGATCTCTGCGTCAGCCGGCAGATCACCGATATGCTCTTCCTTATATTTCTCATGACGTTCCTTCATCAGAGCGACTGCCTCGTCACGAGGAAGAATAAATGAGCTGAACTTAAGATTTTCCTTGACGATCTTCTTCATCTCGTCTTCGATCTTAACCAGATCCTCGTCAGTGATCTTCTTGTCGCCCAGATCAACGTCATAGTAGAATCCTTTTTCAGTTGCAGGTCCGTAAGCAAAATCAGCCTCTGGATAGAGTCTTTGAATTGCCTGCGCCATTATGTGTGCTGCAGAATGACGCAGTACGTGCTGCTCTTCCTCTGCAGGACACTCTGCTACAGTGCCATCCTTGTAAATAATCTTCATAATTACTACCCTTTCCTATTATTCAGCATTAGGATCGATGCCAATTGACTCATAGAAGTGATCCAGCAGATAGTCGGATTTCTCATCTGCAAAATATGCATCTGCGTCTCTTTCTTCCTTAGGAATAGCAAAAAATCCCTCGACATATTCGATTGCTGCCTGAGCCAATCCCTCGATGTTATCCTTGTCCATGAACCAACCCATCAGATACTGACCATGAACTCTCTCCCCATCAACCTTAAGATCCAGAGTGTTCTTATTATTCTTCCAATGCGGTTTCTGCTGAATAACACTGATTGAATACATCTCGGCATTCTCGAATCTCTTAGGATATTCCTTAACCATTTCCTTGAAGCGCTCTTCTCTTGACTCAAGAATGTATATATCTTCTACAAGTTTTTTAACAACCATTGCTCCCATTTGAAAAATCACCTTTCATATTTAAAGTATTAATTTTGACGTATATTATATTTGTTTTGTCCCAAAAAGACAATCTACTTTTATCCAGTTGTTACACACTATGCACAATAATGAGCTAACAAGTCCTCAAGTGTAAACACACAATGTGCCGTGAACCTCGGCGTGCAGCCCCTGCTCGAAAACGCCTTCGCTAATTGTTTTCTCGCAGGGGGCTGCGCCATCCCGGCACATTGTGATTTACATCTTAGTATTCCAAGTACGTCTGTACTTCACTCTCACCCTTGGCAACGCGGTACTGGATATAAGCATCGCTCAGGCGTCCCAGCGTTCTATTGTATGACGCGATAGCGGAGTATGTATCGCTGGAACCCCAGCTCCATGGATCATCGGTACCCTCAAGGGCGATGATCTGATAACCGTTGCCATCTAGCTGTACCCAGGTCGGCACGATGTTGACACCGCTTACCTTAACCTTGCCGTTATTGAATTTCTCGAATGATACCTGAAATACCAGTCCATCCTCGGTATATCCACGATTGCCATCCTCATCCATGAGATCTGAACGCTGATTGCTCAGCTCATTTCCCATTGAATACAGGCAGACCGTCTCATGGCCATCCGCACTTGTGAGCATATCAAACTGCTGTATTACATGGGGATGTCCGCCGATAATCACATCCACGCCCATGTCGCAGAGCTTCTGTGCGATCTGCGTCTGATAATCATTTGGGTCATCCTGATACTCGGTGCCCCAATGAATAAAGATAATGCTGGCGTCCACGTTCAGCATATCCATGTAGTCGAGCTGCTGCTGAACATTTGCATAGAACTCATCTAAATTCTCATAATTAAATGTATTAACCAGGTTCTCAGCCTCGTCCGACAGCGTGTTGAAGTTCAACGACAGATACCCTTCAGTATACTCGCGAGTATCATATGTATAGCACAACATACCGAGTCGGATGCCGTTAACATTCTTGGTCATGAGATAGTGCTCATCTGTCGACTCCCGGGTGCCCAGGTGCTCGAGGCCGTTCTCATCCAGCACCTCCAGCGTTCTCGCAAGACCCGTATCTCCCGTGTCATACGTATGGTTATTAGCTGTAAGGCAAATGTCCACGCCAGCATTCTTAAGTGCCGTCGCAATTGAATCTGGTGAATTAAATACCGGATAACTGGAATATCCGTCGCCATAGTCAGCCCCCGCCAGGGTAACCTCCAGGTTCGCAACCATCAGGTCGGTTTCTTCGTATACACTGGAGACATTGGCAAATACATTTGAAAAATCATATCCGTCCCAGGTCGCACAAGCCTCCAGAATCGGTGTATGAAGCAGGATATCTCCCGTCGCGCCCAGCGATGCCGTTGAAACTACCTGCGGCGCTGCCGGAAGCGGTCTTGTGTCCTGAGCTACCTCCGCCTCTTCACTGTTGAAGCTAATGATACCTGTCTTAAATACTACTACCACTCCTGCTGCCAGAAGCAGAATAATTATGATCGCAGCTATCAGACCGCCATGACTCTTCTTCCTGCGGCGTCTTGCAGCTGATGACGAGCGACCTCTTCCAGTACGGCTGTCATAAGCTCTTGCAGATCCCGTTCCATCCGGTCTTGCAGATCTCGTACTGTCTGGTCTTGAAGATCTCATGCTATCTGGTCTTGCAGACCTCGTACCTTCTGACCTTGAAGGCCTCGCGCCATCCGGTCTTGCAGATCTCATACCACCACGACCCGCACTCACTCCTTCCGATGCTGCTCTGTTGTCACGAGTATCAGGCTGCCTTCTCTGAGCCTGAGCCTGAGCCTGGCGTGCCGTCTCGCTCGCAGCTGGTCTTGATGCTCCAGACTCGTCATCTAATATATGCTTAGGTGATCTTTGTGCCATATTTGTTCTCCATTATTGCTTCAACAATCCAAACCGATAGGCATAAGCCATACCAGATTCATTCATGTCTATCAGTTTTGTCACATCTTGTCTAATATTATGTCCAGAGGAGACTGCGCTCATGCGGCGCGTCTCAACATACTAAAGCGTGCCGGGACGGCACTTGTGCGTCGCCATCATATCTTCTTATTCTTAAATACCCACCTGCGCTGTATGCCGTAGCTGAATATGAACAGGCATCCGTCTACCACGCATTTAACAACTGTATGCCACAGGCCTGGCACCTTCAGCAGCGTATCTGCAACGAGATTTACGCACAGGATTGAGATTGCAGCCTGGCATACAGCCAGAATATAATACCTGACCGTAGTCTGCTTCACATCGTCTACAGCCTTGAATACCACCTTGCGGTTAACGATGTAATTGAAAATTGATGAGATCAACCGCGATGCTACTCCGGCGATAATCTCCATCGTGCCGTCATCCACCTTATGTTCTAATATCAGCACCACCAGCGAGTAAACGCCGATGTCAATAACCCAGCTGAGCAGCGAGCTGCATATGAATTTGAAGAAATATCCCAGCACAATCTTATAGATCCTGAAGGAATCCTTCAACGGATTAAAATGCGACGACTCGTTATCATTGATATAGATAGTCTCAATAGGAACCTCTTCATATGCGATGCCCAGCTCCTTAACCGCAATGATCATATTCGTCTCGTATTCGTAACGGTCGCCCTTGAGTTCAGAGAATTTTGCAAAATATTTTGCAGGTATGATTCTAAGTCCGGTCTGAGTATCCTGGAGCTTTATGCCGCAGGAAAATCCATATACAACGCTCGACACTTTATTGCCGAATCTGCTTCTGAACGGAATATTCTTATCAGAGAATTCTCTGCCGCCAAATACGACCTCGCTGCTGTTCTTCTCAAATGCAGCTACACACCGGCCGATTGAATCAACCGTATGCTGGCCATCCGCGTCCGCCGTTATTGCAGCATCAATGTCACTTCTGTTCTCCGCCAAATATCTAAAAGCTGTCTTAAGTCCGGCGCCCTTGCCCCTATTTATCTCATGCGTTAATACCGTAACCTGCGGATGTTCGGCAGCCTGCTCAAAATATTTCACTGTCTCCTGCGTGCTTCCGTCATTTACCAGTATAATGCTCTGATATCCCGATGCTACCAGCACATCCACGAAATCCGTCATCTTCTCATCCGGATTCAGTGTAGGTATTACAATTGCATAATTCATCAATTATTATTCCTTTATAACGTTATTATATATGGATCAAAAGGTCTTTTGACCCCTTTGATAGCCGGATTACTGCGCGCTATGCGCTCCCACAATCCTCAAGACATTCATAATCCACTCATTTTTCTGCAAAAATGGCTATGCGCTCCCGACAGACATTACTTTCTATCGCGGCCATAAGTGGCATTAGATGTCCTGCTGCTGTAGCTGGAACGATCCGCAGATGTATAGCTGCCTCTGCTCTGTGCATCCCTTATGCCTCTATATGAGGAATCTCTCTGACCGCCAGTTCTGCTCTGGCCGTATCCGGATGTACTTCTCATTCCATATCCTGATGACTGTGAACCTCTGGTCTGGTAACTATTTGCCTGACCTCTTCTGTCATATCCGCCTGCCTGATTATATCCTGGCTGCGACGGTCTGTATGCACTCCTTACGCCAGTTCTCGCATCTCTTAATGAGGATCCGCCTGGCTGCATATTTCTTGATGGTGCCGGTTCATATCCTGATCTGCTGCGCTGGTATGGCATCTTAGGAGTCTTTCCTTTATTAATCTGCCTGTCCATATCACGGATCTTAGCCTTGGACAGTGAGCCCAGCACGAGCCCGATGATTATAACTGCGACTATTACCGCAAGAATTATAAATATTGTAAGAGCCGTTGTGTTTTGTCCGCCAGAGACCGTTGTTTTGCTGCTGTTTGTATCAATTACGCTGTCAGCCGATACTGTCTCCGTTTCAGCTGATGCATTTGCTGATTCAGACGCATCAGTGCTGTCAGATGCATTTGCCTCCGCAGACACAGCTGCATCAGTGCCCTCTGTTCCTTCCGTACCCTGAGCCTCGGCTGCCAGCGTCTCCGCCTGAGCCTGCTTCTCCTGTTCATCGTATGGAGTGATATTTTCCATCACATCATTTCCTGTATCAGCACCCACGAGGCTCCTGTAGAGACCAAACTTGGCGCAGTTAATCTCAGGATGCGCCTCGTCAACACTTCCGTCTTCCAGATATCCATCCGAAACGTAGAACCAGCACCATTGCTGGGACTGATGCTCAAGATATGCGTCTGCTGCCACCTGATATGCTGTCCTACCGTCAAATGCTGACAGCGGCTGTCTCAGATCCAACGTAATCTGTCCATCAGAATACAGATGGAAATAAGTCTTAGGAACATCCCAGGTGCCGTATTTTTCTGCCGATTCAGGATACTGTGTCGCGTCATTTGTGATCTTAAGCGCCTTGGCGATCATATCGGCTGACCACATATGTCCGCCATGACCATATTCACCGTTTTCAAGATCCTGACCCACTACGACCTGCGGCTTGAACCTGCGAATGGTTCGAACCATATACTCAAGGCTGCTGTCCTGGTCATATTGCTGCGCAGCTTCTTCGTAAGACGTTGAATAGATGTCCTCGAACTCTCCCAGCTGCGGATAATGCGTTACGCCCATCGCCCACAGACCATTTAAGATCTCATGGGTTCTCACAGGCTCTGTCAGCGACAAATCCGTAAAATATGCCACCTGAACCCTGACATCTCCTCTATTGATCAGCGTCGCAATGAGACCGCCGAAGAATAGAACTTCGTCATCAGCGTGGGTTGAGATGAACAGCACATCTGCTTCCTCGTAGCTGGCTTCCCATTTCTGGACAAATGAAGGCAGCTCGCCCGCTGAAAATGCATATACATCCGCGATCGTGGTCTGCTCGTCGCCTATCACTATCGTCACGCTGGTAGCGCCCTTCGCCTCCGACGGCAGCTCCACAAATTCATGCTGATAGCCGTCCTTACCATATGTATATTCAGTGCCATTTACCCGCAGAGTCCACTCACTCGGGTAATACTCCCACAGAACATACAGCGAATCAATGCCTGCCTCATCGGAAATCGTGATCTCCGTACCGGCATTAAAATATTCCGTTGTCATATAATTACTGTCGGAAATGCTCGCACAATCGCTGCCATCCGTGCTGGAAAATGCAGGTGTTAACTGATCGGCATGTGCTTCATTTGCACCTATACCGACTGCCATGAACAGCACTGTAAGCAGCGCTGCCGCTGCTAATGTATAAAATGTATTTTTTGAATTTTTCATATTTTCTGATTTTCTGATGATTTTATTGTTTTCGATAATCATATGTTTCTTCTGATTTAATGTTACTTACTATGATGAATGACTTCCTATTATCTCGCATTTATAAGGTGCATTAGCCGGCATTGTCTTTTCTCGAAGCAGATTCTGCTTATAATTTCGACCGCGTTAATTAATTTGCACCCGTCAACTGATTTTTTACTATAACATACTCCCCTGATATCCTCAACCTTAAATCCCCTCTGCAGATGCTTAATCTAAGCCAAAATTTCATATGCCGGCGGCGCAAATGCTTGTAAAATACTGACGTCATTTATACTCGCATTACGTCTCCTGCAGCTATTTCGGTTTCTAGCCTGGATAAATTTCTTATTAAATGATGCCAGGGTATCATTGGGGGCAAAATATCTTTTGACCTCAACATCATTAATATTGTAACATTACATGGTATATTCAAGAAAAAAAGATATACTTGAAGCAAGTGTAATATTGGAAATTATTTACAAGCATTTAATTATAGGACTAGAGATATGAACATTTCTGAAGAAAATATGAATATAAATACTCGTGAACACACCAGTGGCATTGCCAGCAGACGCGAACCGTCCAGCCAGCCACCTGCAGCTGGCAGGCGCGAACCGTCCAGAGGCCGCAGGAGTTATGTACATCCTGTGATCGACATTCACAGCCATATTCTGCCTAAGATGGATGACGGCAGCTCTTCATCTGCCATGTCCATAGAGATGCTCACTAGGGCCGCCCGTCAAGGCGTGACTCATATGGTCGCAACACCGCATTTCTATCCTCAGCAGAACAGCCCCACACAGTTTCTATCAAGGCGTGCCAAATGCCGCGCCAGACTGGAGGCTGCAATAGATGAAGCATATTCGGCCCGCTCACTGCCGGCGGATGTTACCCTTCCCAAATTATTCTTTGGTGCGGAGGTTGCATTCTTCCCGGGGATCAGTAACATCGAAGATCTCGACAGACTCTGTATCCTCGGCACCGATGTCATGCTTCTTGAGATGCCATTTTGTGCATGGAGCTCACGCACCCTCGACGAAGTCGAGAATATCTCAAGACGCGGCATCTCGATCATCATCGCACATCTCGAGAGATTCTATAGATATCAGACAGACAAGCATATCATCCCGGCGTTAACGGATATGCCTGTTACTATCCAGGCAAATGCAGAAGGCCTGCTATCCTGGACTAAACGGCGCAGGATTCTTAAAATGTTTGACGATGGCACTGCTCAACTCCTGGGCTCAGACTGCCATAATCTCGATAGCCGCCGCCCGAATCTGGGCGATGGACGCGCGGTTCTGAAGCAGAAATTAGGATCTGAGATACTGGAAGATATAGACAGGACTGCAGCGGCTCTGCTTAAGATTAAGTATTAAACCGATGTACCTCTAACGCTGATATGAGGCAGTTCTAACGCTGTCATGGACCAGCTTTGATGTGCCTCTGAGCCGACTCTGTTCCGCCATATGCAGCTCAGCGCATTGTATTTGCAGGCTGCAAATGCTATAATGTCTTATATTTTTGCTTACCGAGGGGGATTTAAAACCTATGGCACGTAGACGAAGAAGAAAAAGATCAGCCGGGCTGGGATATTTCATCATACTGTTTCTTATACTTATTTTTTTCGCAGCCGCAGCTGTATTTGTTTCCAAGAGATTTGCACCTTCTAAGACACTGGCGGATCTGGAGGATTATTATAATCTAAGCGAATATACGACGTCAGGCAGGGCTGCAGCCGGAAGCAACGAGCTGGCCATTGTCATTGAGGATCAGATTCTCAACAGCGACGACGCTACCGAGTTCCGGGCTGTGAAAACTGATGACGGCAATGTATATATATCACTTGCAACCGCCCAGGAATTTATCGACAGCCGTTTCTATGCGGACGAAAATGAAGGATATGTAATTCTCACTACCGCAACTGATTCGGTGATTTCTGCCATCGGCAGCAGCGTTTATACCGAGAATGGTGAAGATCACGATGCCGGATACGAAGTCGCAAAATACATTGGGGCTGTCGTATATCTGAATATGAACTTCATTGCGGATCATTCGACCGTAAAATATACCGTTTTAAGCGACCCTGGCAGGCTCTTCATCCAGCAGGAATCTCAGACATATGACTATTGTACGGCAACTGCCATGACTCGAATCCGTATGTATGCCGATAAGAAATCGTCCATAATCGCTGACGTTGAGAAGGACAGCAAGCTGAAGGTGATCAGTCAGACGGACGGCTGGTATAAGGTTCTCGACAATGCCGGTCATATCGGTTATGTCCAGAGCAATTTCATGAGTGATATCGCATCGGAGACGATCACGTCGGACTATACCGATCCTGAGTATACTCACATAACTCTTGACGGTGACATCAACATGGTTTGGCACGGCATCTATTATTACGATTCCAACTATTACATCGAAGATTATATATATGATATGACAGGGGTAAATGTGCTGGCACCTACATGGTTTTTATTTGCCGACACAGAAGGGACCATCACATCATATGCTAATCAGGAATATGTTGATTACGCTCATGAGCATGGCTGGAATGTATGGGCTGTGCTGGAGGATCTCGATGGCGAGTCCAGCGTTGACATCGTCACATATACATCGAAGCGCCAGTCGGTTATCTCCCAAATCATAAATGAATGCCTGACATATGGCATCGATGGAATCAATGTGGACCTTGAGCAGATAACCACCGATGAGGGCGATGACTTCATCCAGTTTATAAGAGAATTATCGGTGGAATGCCGCAAGAATAATCTGATTCTGTCGGTTGACGATTACGCACCATACAGCTATAACTCATACCGTCATACCGATGAACAGAGCAGGGTTGCTGACTATGTAGCTATCATGACCTATGATGATTACGTCGGCACCGGTACCGCAGGTCCGAACTCGAGCCTCTCATTTGTCGAGGAGGTGCTCGACCTGTGCAAGACAACTGTTGACATGGACAGACTGATCGTAGGTCTTCCATTCTACTCAAGAGTCTGGTACGTATATACTGATGGCACCATTAACAGCGAGACTATGGACATGAGCGGCGTTGAATCTCTTGCAGCCAACTATGGTCTCACCTTCGAATGGCAGGAGGCAAATGGATACGACTACGTTGAGTATGATTACAATGGCGGCACTGCTAAGCTGTGGTATGAAAATGCCAAATCTCTTCAGGCTAAGATGCAGCTGATCAATCAGTATGGTGTAGCCGGAGTGGCAGGATGGCGTCTCGGTCAGGAGACTTCTGACGTATGGGCTGTGATGTCTACGATTAATGACACCACTGTCGCAACCGAAGAGGAAACAACCACTGCCGCAGAGAGTGAAGATGCTGCAAATACTGACGGCTGACTTTCAATTTCATGATAGTTGCGAGATAGGATTGCATGAGCACATAGTGCCAGGCAATCCTATTTTATGTAATAACGTTGTGGTCAAAAAGTATTTTCAAATGACACATAAGGTATCAACATGAAGAAATTAACTACTGAAGAAAAATATATGAAGGAAGCCTTGAAGCAAGCGAGAAAGGCCATGGCTATAGGGGAGGTGCCCATCGGCTGTGTGATCGTATACCAGGATAAGATCATCGGCCGCGGATATAACAGGCGCATGACGGACAAGACAGCGCTGTCGCATGCAGAGATAACAGCCATCAGAAAGGCTAATAAGGTTATAGGCGACTGGAGGCTGGATGATTGTAAGATGTATGTTACTCTGGAGCCATGCCAGATGTGTGCCGGTGCCATAGTTCAGTCAAGAATCTCCGATGTATATATCGGAGCCATGAACCCTAAGGCTGGCTGCGCCGGCAGTATCCTGGATCTGCTGCATGTAGATCAGTTCAATCATCAGTGTCATGTGGAGAGCGGAATATTGCAGGAAGAATGCTCCCAGCTGCTTAAGTCATTCTTCAGAGAATTAAGGACAGGTTCGCTGTCGAAATCGAAGCTGCACTCCGACGAACCTGCCAGCTAATGCTAAGGCACTTACCTTCTAAGTAAACGTCTCATAGCTGGTACCCTATGCGGCGCCATGTTCAGATGAGATAAT
>CAVARE010000042.1:0-73731 GCA_963591145.1 Anaerotignum sp.
CTGGAGATCTCATCTATGGGCATCCGTGTTGACAGCGAGTCTCTCGATAGACAGCTTACCATTGCAGGCTGCGATGACAGAAGGAATATGCCATTCCATAAGATGCTGCTTAATAATGAGCTTCCGCTTACCATTGGCGGCGGCATCGGACAGTCGAGACTGTGCATGCTTCTGATGGGCTGCGCCCATATCGGCGAGGTTCAGTCCAGTGTATGGGATGATGAAACTGTTAAGGCATGCGAGAAGGCCGGAATCAGACTTTTATAATCAGAAAATCAAATATGATACAAAATCCAGTTCGGGGAGATGATTCTGTCAGAATATCCTGAACTGGATTTTTTAACTTTCGCGAGAGGCAATCTGTATCTGAAGGGAGATGTGCTGCGCACAAGATGGTGAACATCTGATACGTACAATCTGGTTATACACTTTACTCTACAACTGGTTATTTTATTATAATCAGAACTGCAGTATCCTTCTGCACATCGATTATGGAAGGGGTGCAGAGATATGGAAAATACCAATACACATGTACATTCAGATGCAGGTTCTGGTGCAGGCAGGACTAAGAAGTCAGCATCTATCCAATTTCTTACCATCACAGCATTATTTGTAGCACTGACATATGTTTTCACAGCATTTATTAATATCAGACTGCCGATTGCGGCCAATGGAGGCTTGGTTCATTTCGGTAATGTGCCGCTATTTATAGCAGCAATTGTATTTGGCAGGAAGACTGGCGCCATCGCAGGCGGCATCGGCATGGGATTATTCGACCTGCTGTCAGGCTGGACCCTGTGGGCCCCATTTACACTTGTGATAGTTGGTATCATGGGCTTCGTGGTGGGCTTCATAACAGAAAAACCCAGCCACCAGAAATTCAAATGGTATGTAATCGCAATCGCAATCGCCTGCGCCATTAAGGTCGCGGGATACTATATCGCAGAGGGGATTATCTATGGAAACTGGATCGCGCCAGTGTCATCAATTCCTGGCAATCTCGTGCAGATCGGTGTGGCAGCAGTAATAGTCCTCGCAGTTGTAGTACCGTTAAATAAAGCTGCCAGAAGGTTTGGCTTGAAAAATTAGATTTTTTCATCGCAAGAATCACTACGTGAGCAGAGCAGAATGTCTTAATTCTATTTAGCAAAACGAAACTATACAGAACCACATTTGCAAAAAGCAAATTTACAGAGTTTTGGATAATTAACTGTAAAATTTAGAAAATGCGTATGTTCATCCGCGAATATGTCGGAATGAGCATACGCATTTTTTGTCACCGATTTTTGTTTGGTAAAACCTATGCCTTATAGAGGCACATGGCATGATTATGTAGTTTTATGTATATGAGGGTTATGCCCACCGCCATTTGCTGTATTTCCCAGAATTAGAACAATCCTGTAATCCTGCCGTTCTCGTCTACGTCTATCTTCTCGGCTGCAGGAACCTTAGGAAGTCCTGGCATGGTCATGATGTCACCGGTAAGAACGACTACGAATCCTGCGCCTGCAGATACCTTGACATTCTTAACTGTGATAGTGAAGTCCTCAGGGGCGCCCAGCTTGGCTGCATCATCTGAGAAGCTGTACTGAGTCTTGGCGATACATACAGGACATTTGCCGAATCCCAGCTCCTCTAATTTCTGCATCTGTTTCTTGGCAGCCGGCAGGTAATTAACGCCGATGCCATGGTAAATCTTGCGAACAACAGCATCTACCTTATCTTCCAGAGACATCTCGTCAGTATAACTGAAGGTGAAGTCTCCCTTTTCTTCATCGCAGAGGCGTACAACTTCCCGTGCCAGAGCCTCGCCGCCCTTGCCGCCATCTGCCCATACGGTAGACAGAACAGTATTTACCCCCAGTTCCTTGCACTTGGCGATGATGAAATCAATCTCCGCGTCAGTATCGGTTGGGAAGCGGTTAACAGCAACCACGCAAGGCAGCTTATATACGTTCTTGATATTAGATACGTGGCGCAGGAGATTCGGGATGCCTCGCTCCAGCGCTGCCAGATCCTCTGTTGCCAGCTCCTTCTTATCCAGACCACCGTGCATCTTAAGCGCACGAACCGTTGCAACCACAACTACTGCATCAGGTGTGAGTCCTGCCATACGGCACTTGATATCGAGGAACTTCTCAGCTCCCAGGTCTGCACCGAATCCAGCCTCAGTTACAGTATAATCGCCCATTTTAAGTGCCATCCTGGTGGCGATAACTGAGTTGCAGCCGTGAGCTATATTGGCAAATGGTCCGCCATGAACAAATGCCGGCGTACCCTCCAGGGTCTGTACCAGGTTCGGCTTCAAGGCGTCCTTAAGAAGGGCAGTCATGGCTCCCTGAGCCTTAAGGTCGCCGCAGGTTACAGGCTTGTCATCATAAGTATATCCGACGATAATACGAGACAAACGCTCCTTCAGATCCATGAGTGAATTTGACAGGCATAATATAGCCATAATCTCGCTGGCTACGGTGATATCGAATCCATCCTCTCTAGGAGTTCCATTCACCTTGCCGCCGAGGCCGTCAACTATAAATCTTAACTGTCTGTCATTCATATCAACGCAGCGCTTCCAGGTGATCTTTCTTACATCGATGTTAAGGGCATTACCCTGCTGAATATGATTGTCCAGCATTGCTGCCAGCAGATTATTGGCAGCGCCGATGGCATGGAAGTCTCCAGTGAAATGCAGATTAATGTCCTCCATAGGAACAACCTGGGCATATCCGCCGCCGGCAGCACCGCCCTTGATGCCAAATACCGGGCCCAGTGAAGGCTCTCTTAATGCAACTGTTACATCCTTGCCGATGCGTCTGAGTCCGTCAGCCAGTCCTATAGTAGTAGTGGTCTTACCCTCACCGGCAGGGGTAGGAGTGATAGCAGTAACAAGAATCAGCTTGCCATCAGGGCGGGTAGTCTCCTTCAATAATGACAGGTCGATCTTAGCCTTGTAATTGCCGTATTGTTCAATATATTTTTCATCTACATGTGCTCGCTCAGCAATAGTCTTAATATGCTCCGGCTTGTACGCCTGCGCGATCTCAATATCAGATAAGTATGCCATTTCCGTTCTCTCTCCATTTAATTTATATTGTTGAATAACAGGGTGCTTGCGCCGTCCCGGCACAAGAAAACTGTTAATACCCCGTGCCGTGAACCTCGGCGTGCAGCCCCTGCTCGAAAACGCCTTCGCTGATTGTTTTCTCGCAGGGTGCTGCGCCGTCCCGGCACGTGTTATTTAAAGTACTTCACAGCAGCCTCGAACATCCTGATGTCATATTCGCCAGGTACGTTCTTGTAGAGGCCTGCGCCGATACGTTCGCTGTGTCCCATCTTGCCGAATACTCGTCCGTCCGGGGATGTGATGCCCTCGATGGCATGCATTGATCCGTTAGGATTGAAGTGAATATCCGCAGATGCATTGCCGTCCAGGTCAACATACTGAGTTGCGATCTGACCATTTGCTGCTAACTGGCTTATTAATTCCTCGCTGGCCAGGAAGCGTCCCTCGCCGTGAGAGATAGGAACATTGTAAATGTCTCCCACGTTAGTGAGGCTGAGCCATGGAGACTTGTTAGATGCAACGCGTGTGCGGACGATACGGGACTGGTGACGTCCGATGGTATTAAATGTCAGGGTAGGGCATGAAGCGTCAGTGTCGATGATCTTGCCATAAGGCACGAGACCTAACTTGATCAATGCCTGGAAACCGTTGCAGATACCGCACATCAGGCCGTCTCTTCTTTCGAGCAGGTCTGTAACTCCTTCCTTGATCTCGGCATTACGGAAGAAGGCTGTGATGAATTTGCCGCTTCCGTCAGGCTCATCGCCGCCTGAGAATCCGCCTGGGATAAATATCATCTGGGCATCTTTAAGCTCTGCAGCGAACCTCTCGATGCTTCTGCTGATTCCGTCAGCCGTAAGATTATTGATTACGATAACTTCAGGTTCTGCGCCGGCATCAGCCACAGCCTTAGCACTGTCCATCTCGCAGTTTGTGCCAGGAAATGCAGGAATCAGTACCTTAGGCTTAGCCACCTTAATAGCAGGCGCTACGCGGGCAGCTGTTTCATATGAATAATTGCCGGTCTCTGTATCAGCGTCCGCGATGTTGCATGGGAATACGCTCTCTAATTTGCCTTCATAGATATTAAGAAGTTCCTTAAGATCCAGAGCTTCGTCGCCATATGTGATAGCAGCATTATCGGTAACAGTACCGATAGTATGCTCAGGGTCGATGTCCTCAGTAACCTCCAGCAGGAATGATGCATAGCTGTATCCGAAGATGTCCTGAACAGAGAGCTTGTCATTGTAGGCAAATCCGAGGCCATTGCCAAATGCCATCTTCATAATAGCCTCTGCTATGCCGCCCATGCCAGGTGTATAGCAGGCCACTGCCTTGCCAGATCTCATGAGAGATGTAACCTGGTTAAATACTGCTATGAGTGATTCTGGATTAGGCAGGTGGTTCTCGTTCTCTTCAGGTGTGAGCAGGATGACCTTGTGGCCGGCTGCCTTAAATTCAGGCGATACTATGTCTGATACCTTCTGAGTAGTAACTGCAAATGAAACCAGCGTCGGAGGAACATGGATCGACTCGAAGGATCCGCTCATAGAGTCCTTGCCGCCGATGGAGGCGATACCCAGTCCCATTTGCGCTTCAAATGCACCCAGCAGAGCGGAAAATGGTTTGCCCCAGCTCTTAGCATTATGTCCTAATTTCTCAAAATATTCCTGGAATGTAAGATATACATCCTTAAATTCTGCGCCGGATGCGATAAGCTTGCAGACTGACTCGACAACTGCCAGATATGCACCATGGAACGGGCTCTTCTCGGAGATAAACGGATTGTAGCCAAATGCCATGAGAGAGCAGTCATCTGTATGCTTCTTCTCAACAGAGAGCTTCTGAACCATAGCCTGAACTGGAGTTAACTGGTTCTTGCCGCCAAATGGCATCAATACGGTTCCTGCGCCGATAGTAGAGTCGAATCTCTCGGACAGACCTCTCTTAGAGCAGGTATTAAGGTCGCCTGCCACAGCTTTATAGTTGTCTGCAAATGTACCTGAGACAATCTTATCAGCCGGAACGCAAGGGGCAGCTTCAACAGATATATGCTTTTCAGCGCCATTTGAATCTAAAAATTCACGGCTTATATTTACGATTTCCTTACCATTCCAGTGCATTACAAGGCGAGGCTCTTCCTTAACGACAGCAACTGGCGTTGCCTTAAGATTTTCTGCATCAGCCAGCTTTAAGAAGGCTTCCACATTATGAGGCTCTACTACAACTGCCATACGCTCCTGGCTCTCTGAGATAGCCAGCTCTGTGCCATCCAGACCATCATATTTCTTAGGAACAGCATTAAGATCAATCTCCAGACCTTCTGCCAATTCTCCGATAGCAACTGATACGCCGCCTGCACCGAAGTCATTGCAGCGCTTGATCATCTGGCTGGCTTCCCTGTTTCTGAAAAGTCTCTGGAGCTTTCTCTCTTCAGGGGCATTACCCTTCTGAACCTCGGCGCCGCAGGTTTCCAGGGATTCCACGGTATGAGACTTAGATGAGCCGGTAGCACCGCCGCAGCCATCACGGCCTGTAGCGCCGCCCAGCAGGATTACAACATCTCCAGGTGCAGGAACCTCACGGCGAACATTCTTAGCAGGAGTTGCTGCGATAACAGCACCGATCTCCATACGCTTAGCTGCATAGCCTGGATGATAGATCTCATCAACGATGCCTGTAGCCAGACCGATCTGGTTGCCATATGAAGAATATCCTGCAGCAGCCGTTGTTACGATCTTTCTCTGAGGGAGCTTGCCCTTGATAGTCTCGTCGATAGGCTTCAATGGATCGGCTGCGCCAGTTACACGCATAGCGCCATATACATAAGAACGTCCTGACAGTGGGTCACGGATCGCGCCGCCGATACAAGTAGCAGCACCACCGAATGGTTCGATCTCTGTAGGATGGTTGTGAGTCTCATTCTTGAATAATAACAGCCATGGCTCCTTCACGCCGTCTACAGTCACATCTACCTTAACCGTGCAGGCGTTGATCTCCTCGCTTTCGTCCAGCTTAGTGAGCTGTCCTGATTTCTTGAGGGCCTTGACTGCGATAGTTCCGAGATCCATGAGGCAGATCGGCTTCGTTCTGCCCAAATCCCTACGTACTGCCAGATAGTCTTCATAGGCCTTCTGTACCTGAGGTTCTGCAAATGTAACATCGTCAATTATGGTATTGAAGGTCGTATGACGGCAGTGATCAGACCAATATGTGTCGATCATGCGGATCTCTGTAATAGTCGGATCTCGGTGTTCGGACTGGAAATATTTCTGGCAGAAAGCGATGTCGCCCTCGTCCATAGCCAGGCCGTAATTCTTGATAAATGAAGCCAGACCAGCCTCATCAAGAGAAGTGAAGCCATCTAATGTCTTAACCTCAGTAGGAATGTCATATTTAATATTTAATGTCTCAGGAAGATCGAAGCTGGCCTCTCTGGCCTCAACCGGGTTGATAACATATTTCTTGATCTTATCAACATCTGTCTCTGAGAGCTGACCGCTTAATACATATACCTTAGCAGTACGGATGAGAGGACGCTCAGATTTGGAGATAATCTGAATACACTGTGCAGCAGAGTCTGCACGCTGGTCGAACTGTCCAGGCAGATATTCAACTGCAAAGCATATATCACCAGGATTAGTGCTTAAACTATCTGATGTGATGTCTAACTGAGGCTCTGAGAAAACCGTGCTTATAGCATAGTCGAAGAGCTCTTCAGTGATATTTTCGGCATCATAACGGTTAATGATGCGCACGCCCTCGAGCTGAGGTACGCCCAGCAGAGTCTGAGCCTCTGCGAGAAGAGAATTGGCTTCATGGGCCAATTCAGGCTTTTTTTCTACAAATATTCTGTATACCATTTATTTATGCCTCCTTAAGGCTCAATAATGAAGTGCTGCCAAACTGCATCCGTGCCGGGATGGCGCAGCACCCTGCTAATGCTAATGATAAAAGTCGATTGCTACGCACTACGTGCTTTCGCAATCTCGACGGACTTCGCAATCCGGACTATCGTCCTACTTGCTCATGCCGTCCAGCCCGTCCAATGGCTGCACAGTTGCACGAGTGAACTCGGACAACTGCACAGCCGCTGTCCGGGACTTTTATAGCACATCAGCGAAGGCGTTTTCGAGCAGGGGCTGCACGCCGAGGTTCACGGCACGGATGGTTGGTATAAGTTTACCGATTTGCTTTCAGTGCGCGTGCACCGATATCATGTCTATAATAAGCATTATCGAATGAAATGGTCTTAACCTTCTCATATGCGGCATCGATGGCTTCGGCGAGGGTATCCTTAACTGCAGTAACACCCAGCACGCGGCCTCCGTTTGTGAGAAGTCGGCCATCTTCCAGTTTAGCTCCTGCCACATATACGCTGTCAGTTATTTTCTCAGGGATATGCATCTCGAATCCCTTCTCATAAGACAGCGGATATCCGTTAGATGCCATGATAACGCAGCAGGCATTCTTGTCGCTGAACTTAACCTCTGTTTCTGCCAGTGTTCCGTTCGTGGTTGCCTGCATAATAGTAAGAAGATCACTTTCAAGGAGCGGCAGAACTACCTGAGTCTCAGGATCGCCGAAGCGGCAGTTATATTCGATGACCTTAGGTCCCTGCTCTGTGATCATAAGTCCGAAGTAGAGACAGCCGGTAAATGTACGTCCTTCTGCATTCATGGCATCGATAGTCGGAAGGAAGATCTCCTTCATGCAGCGGTCTGCGACTTCCTTAGTATAATATGGATTCGGGGCGATGGTTCCCATGCCTCCGGTATTAAGACCTGTATCGTTGTCGCCTGCACGCTTGTGATCCATAGATGAGATCATAGGAACAACAGTCTTACCATCGGTAAATGACAGAACAGATACTTCAGGGCCTGTGAGGAACTCTTCAATGACGATATTATCGCCTGATTTGCCGAACTTCTTGTCCTGCATCATTTCCTTAACAGCTTTTTTAGCATCCTCCCGGGTCTCGGCGATGATAACGCCCTTACCGAGGGCCAGACCATCGGCCTTAATAACTGTAGGAATAGGAGCAGTCTCGAGATATTTAAGTGCTGCATCCATGTCATTAAATGTCTCATATTCCGCCGTTGGGATGCCGTATTTCTTCATGAGATTTTTGGAGAAGACCTTGCTTCCCTCTATGATAGCAGCATTGGCTCTAGGACCGAAGCATGGAATTCCGACCTCGTTCAATGCATCAACGCATCCGAGAACCAGAGGATCGTCAGGTGCAACTACCGCATAGTCGATTGCATTCTCCTTGGCAAATGCCGTGATCTTGTCTATCTCTGTGGCTTTGATATCCACACAGGTGGCATCCTTAGCGATGCCGCCATTTCCAGGCAGGGCATAAATCGTCTCAATGCCTGGATTTTCTTTTAATTTCTTAATGATGGCGTGTTCGCGGCCGCCTCCGCCTACAACCATTATATTCATATGCATCTCTCTCCGTTTCATGATCTTAGTATCGAGTGATCATTTGCAAATGTTTATTCGAAGCCTTAGTGATGGAATAATCTCATACCTGTAAATGCCATGACCATGCCATATTTATCGCAGCATTTGATAACCTCGTCGTCTCTTATTGAGCCGCCAGGTTCTGCCACATATTTAACGCCGCTCTTATAGCCGCGCTCAATGCTGTCTGAGAATGGGAAGAATGCATCCGATCCCAGAGCAACATTATCAATCTTGTCCAGGTATGCGCGCTGCTCGGCAGCAGTGAATGGCTCAGGTCTCTCGGTGAAGTAGTTCTGCCATATTCCTTCTGCGCATACATCTTCTTCGGTCTGGTTGATATAGCCGTCTATAACATTGTCTCTGACAGGACGGGCGATGTCTTCCTTAAATGGGAGATTTAACACCTTGTCGCTCTGACGCAGGAACCATGTATCAGCCTTGCCGCCAGCCAGACGTGTACAATGAACACGTGACTGCTGTCCGGCACCGACACCGATGGCCTGACCGTCCACTGCGAAGCAGACAGAGTTGGACTGAGTATATTTAAGTGTGATGAGCGCAACGATCATATCTCGCACAGCGCTCTCAGGAAGCTCTTTATTGGCTGTTACAATATTTGCCAGCAGCTCCTTATTAATCTTGAAATTATTTCTTCCCTGCTCGAAGGTAACGCCGAATACCTGCTTGGTCTCCTGCTCCATCGGAACATAGTCAGGGTCGATCTTAACGATGTTATATGCACCCTTTTTCTTAGTCTTCAGAATCTCAAGTGCCTCAGGCTCATATCCAGGAGCGATGATTCCGTCTGAGACCTCTCTCTTGAGCATGGTCGCGGTTGTTACATCGCAAATGTCTGACAATGCCACCCAGTCGCCGAAGGAGCAGAGTCTGTCCGTGCCTCTGGCTCTTGCATATGCGCAGGCGATAGGAGAATCATCCAGCCCTTTAATGTCATCTACGAAGCAGGCTTTCTTGAGCTTTTCCGGAAGCGGGATACCAACAGCGCCTGAAGTAGGGCTTACATGCTTGAAGGAGGCACATGCAGGAAGTCCTGTGGCTTCCTTTAATTCCTTAACGAGCTGCCATGAATTGAAGGCATCCAGGAAGTTTATATATCCCGGGCGGCCATTTAATATTTCAATCGGAAGATCAGATCCGTCCTGCATATAGATTCTGGCAGGCTTCTGATTAGGGTTACAACCATATTTAAGTTCGAATTCCTTCATTTGAATACTCCTTTATGAGATGATGTGCCGCGAGCCGCAGCATGTCTTATTTGTTCTTATTGATAAGCATTGATTCTGTGTCGCCGCTTGTAAGGTCAGTATATCTTACATACAGAGAGATCTTATTGTCGGCGTCGAGAGCGTCCCACAGAGCATTGGTGAATTCCTCAATATCGTCCGAGGTTGCGATTCTCTCAGGCTCACCCTGGAAAGTTGGGATAGGATTGTCGTCGCATACATAGGTATGAATGAAATGTCCGAGACCTGCGATAGGCTTGTATGAGAAGAAGTAGCGGTTGCATGCGCTTCCCTGCGCATCCGCACTCTTAAGGATACTCATTTTGTAGGTGAAATCATTATCCTCAAATGTCAGCATGCCGCTGATACGAGGTGTGAAATTCGGAGCATCAGGTTCGAACTCGCGAGTCTGGAGGGCTGAGTTGAAGCATTTGCCGTCCTTAATGAAGTCATAGATGGTATCGGTCTGGTCGCCGTTTGTGACGATCAGTTTATTCTCGTATTCTCTTACGGCTGCATAGATTATAAGGCTCGGGTCTTCGACCTTGCTGCTGTCAAATGGTTCCGTAAATACGGCATCGTCTCTCTCAACAAAGACGCGGTTGCGGCTGTTGGCGCTGCGGCCCATGATGAAATATGCCGAAACGGCCTTCTTGCCATCAGGAGTCTTGCCGATGATTATGCCTCGTCCCACGTAGGAGTTGCCCTTGATGAGTTCGTCTATAGTATTGATCTTGTAAATATCCATTATTTTCCTCACTTTATCTGTTCTCAATTATCTGCTTAGATATCTGCTCGGCAGCTGCCGGCAGGATCTTCCACTCAGCCAGACGCATAACACGCTTTTGCAGTGATTCAGGGGTATCATTTTCCCTTACTGTAACAGCCTTCTGCATTATGATCTCGCCGCCATCAGGGATTTCGTTAACGAAATGAACGGTGGCTCCGGTGACCTTCACGCCCTTAGCGAGAGCTGCCTCATGGACATGCAGTCCGTAGAAGCCTTCCCCGCAAAATGATGGGATCAGTGAAGGATGTATGTTGATGATCCTGTGATCGTACCTCTTAGTGAAATCTTCACTTAATATGCTCATGAATCCTGCCAGGATGATCAGATCGATATTATTGTCGTCAAGAGCCTTGATCATTTCTTCTTCCATGGCCTGCTGGCTGCCGCAATCCTTCCTTGTGATAACTGCGGACTTGATGCCGGCATTTGCGGCTCTTGTCAGAGCATATGCATCCTTTTTGTTGGAAATAACCAGCTTTATCTGGCCGCTTGTAAGGACTCCCTTTCCCTGGGCGTCAATAAGTGCCTGCAGATTCGTGCCGCCGCCTGATACTAAAACAGCAATATTTGCTTTATTTTCAGCCATTTTATCCTCCGATTCCTGTGGCAGATTACAGGATTGTAATCTTATCATCGCTTGCGATGATCTCACCGATGACATATGCGTCGATGCCATTTGCCTTAAATGTGCTGATAGCTGCATCAGCTGTATCCTTAGATGCGATAACAGTCATGCCGACGCCCATGTTATATGTATTGAACATGTCTCGTTCGCTGATGCCGCCCAGCTTCTGGATCATATTGAAGATAGGCAGAATCTTAACATCAGACTTGCTAATCTTAGCTCCGAGACCGTCCGGGATAGAACGAGGAATGTTCTCGTAGAAGCCGCCGCCTGTGATATGGCTGATGCCGTGAATGTCAGCTGCCTTGAGAGCTGCCAGAACCGGCTTAACGTAGATCTTGGTTGGGGTAAGGAGTGACTCGCCGATAGTCATGCCCAGCTCATCGCTGTATACATTAAGGTCGGCATTTTCAACATCGAATACCTTACGAACCAGTGAGAATCCATTAGAATGAACACCAGTTGAAGGAAGAGCAATCACAACATCGCCAGCCTTCATTGTGGCTGAATTGATGATATTGCATTTGTCTACGACACCTACAGAGAAGCCTGCCAGGTCGAAATCGTCAGCGGCCATGGTGCCCGGATGCTCTGCGGTCTCGCCGCCTACCAGCGCACAGCCTGACTGAACGCAGCCCTCGGCTACACCAGATACCAGCGTTGCCACCTTCTCGGGAATATTCTTGCCGATGGCGATATAGTCCAGGAAGAAAAGTGGCTCAGCGCCGCAGCAGATGATATCATTAACGCACATAGCGACGCAGTCGATGCCGACTGTATCGAACTTACCTATCAGCTGTGCGATACGCTGCTTAGTTCCGACACCGTCTGTGCCGGATACTAATACCGGCTCCTTCATTTCCTTGATATCCGGGGCAAATAGTCCTCCGAATCCTCCGATACCTGTAAGAACGCCAGGTGTAAATGTGCGCTCTACAGAAGCTTTCATAAGCTTGACTCCCTTATAACCAGCTTCGATATCAACGCCGGCTGCTGCATAAGCTTCAGATCTTGAATTCTCGTGCATGTCTGTTCTCCTTTAGTTAATCTTCTATAATTGCAAAATGTAATTTTCATGTTATTGCCACGGCACAGTTTTTAGTTTGTTATGCGTGCCGTGAACCTCGGCATGCAGCCCCTGCTCGAAAACGCCTACGCTGATTGTTTTCTCGCAGGGAGCTGCGCCATCCCGGCACGGCAATACAAAGTTTTTTATGTGCCGTGGCGTTCAGCATTTCACTTGCTAAACTGCGCAGCAATCGCCGCATCTTTGGCCAGAACTTTCTGGGCGCCTTCCTCACGCATAGCATCTAACCTGGCAGCGAGCTCAGGCTCTGACACGGCGAGAATTTCGGCGGCAAGTAAAGCGGCATTGGCGGCTCCGTTGATTGCTACAGTTGCTACCGGGATACCGGATGGCATCTGTACAGTCGACAGAAGCGCGTCAATGCCGTCGAGTGTAGTTGATTTGCATGGAATTCCTATAACAGGAAGAGTAGTATTAGCGGCTATGGCACCTGCGAGATGTGCTGCCATTCCGGCTGCTCCGATGAGAACACCGAAACCGTTAGCTCTGGCATTTGCCGAGAAATCTCTGGCCTGCTCAGGAGTTCTGTGCGCTGAATATATATGAACCTCATAAGGTATACTGAGGCTTTCGAGCATGTCAATTGCTTTCTGAACGACAGGCATATCACTGTCGCTTCCCATGATGATTCCTACTTTTTTCATAGATAATTCTCCTAAAAATAAATAAGGGCGCAGTTAAAAAAGCTTTTAACTGTGCCCAGACGGTCGGCTTACGAAATGCATGCTATGAGTCGCATGTCATCTCATTAATTCTTTGCTCCCTCACAGTTCGCTGTGTCATCCGTCAGTCACAAAGAATCTTTATACTACGCGGATTTTAACATGCGGGCATGTCCTTTTCAAGGCAAAATGCTTCTGAAATCGCACTTTTATGCATGTTCTATAAGCATGCATAATGGCAAATGCTGACACCCGCATATTTGGATTGAAATAATACAATGCTGTCAGACTTATGACGGGACTGCATTATATGAGAACAGGTTAAACAGCCACTGAGCCTGATTGGACATGGAAAATGAATATCTGCCGTCTGTCTCACAGGCTGCGTGAGCGACTATCTGAAGCTTCGGCATTATCTCAGACTGCGAGTCAGCATTTGCCTGATCGTTATATGCAGCCAATAGAAACTGAGCATTAAATAATGTGCATGCCATCGGAATATGATAATCGCTGGTGATTATGGCGATGTCCTTGATCTGCGGATAATCAGCCGTGATGATATTGTATGTGAAGACGGCATTTTCTACTGTGGTCTTAGAATTATCTTCTATCATAATGCGGCTTTCGTTGATGCCATTTTCCATGAGCCATTCAGCCATGGCATCGGCTTCTGTGGCGGATGGATTCTCTGAGGCTGTGCCGCCTCCGGTGACAGCGATGAATGCATGAGGATATTTTTCGGCACATTCCAGTGCGAGATTAAGCCTGTCTATAAGCTCCTGTCGCATGGAGCCGTCCTTATTAAGACCGAAGCCTAAGACCATGAGGCACAGGCTGTCATCATCTGCCAGATCGTCAGGAAGCCCTGACATATTGATATAGCCGTCAGCGTTAGCTTCGTGCCAGTAATTGATGATCTTGCTGATGCAGTCCGCATAAACAGGATTAGACTCTGAGAAATCGTCAAGAAGCGAGGCCGCCTTAGAATCATCATAGGCTGCTGCCGCATTTATAATGTCTGATAATTTGGAAGATTCTTCTTTAGAAAGAACAGAATTGCTTGAATTGCTGCCATTGTCCTCGTTGGCAGCAGATGTCTTTTCATTACCGTCGGCAGATGTAATATCTCCGTCAGTGGTTGATTCATTATCAGCGGCAGAACTGACAGAAACATCCGAAGATGTTCTGTCAGTATCTGTCGTCTGATCAGAAGACTTGCATCCAGTCAAAAGGGTTGTGCACATAGTTACAAGTATCAATGATTTGATAAATATGCTTGAAGCTTTCATAAAAACTCCTTTTTATGCACGAAGGGCAGAGGGCTTATTTGTTTTCGACGGACACAAGGTTCTTACAAATGATTATTCGGCCGGAATAACTCTTCCGCCTGGGCATACTTCATCAGGAAGGATTGTATAATCAGCTTCACTTAAATATTCACAGAAGTATTTCGCCATGTCTGTATTTGACTGAACGAATGTCTTATCCTCAGGAGCGTTATCAATGTCACCGCCGCCAGCTTCTGCTGCGCATCCAACAGTCCATGAATCATCTACGAGATATTCACCATCTTCGTAGATTACTTCGTCTCCAACAGCGAGATAAACAACTTCATGTGTATCAGCATCGTACTTACATGTAAGGCCGGATACCTGCATCATGTTATTGTTTTCCTCACCTATCTTTTCACAGCTTGTATTCATCTTGCTTACAAGTTCTTCAGCTGTATATTCAGCATAATAGATTTTAAGAGGATTTGCAAATACACTTAATGCATCAATAAGTGTAATGTCGCCTGCATCAATAGAAGAACGAATCCAGTATCCCGGATAAAGGGCAATAGAGATCTCGTTTTCTGTCCATAATTTCTGAGCAGTATAAAGAATTGAGTCTGCAACCAGGTCACCCAGGTTGGTCTCATTTGCACGAACGCCGCCGCCGGCATCCTCTGATGAGATACGTTCACCGTTTAAGAAAAATTCGGTGCTGGCCCATACTGTAGAGTATCCGTCCTCATCGAGGCGGGCATAAGCATCATCTACTTCGGCCTGAACCTCAGCATCTGGTTCTATGCCGGCAAATGTTCCATCCTCTGCCGGAACTATATTTTCACAGTCTTCAGCGATGACCTTGCCATCCTTGAGATACATATACAATACGCCGATAGCAGCGCCCTTGCAGCTGGCCTGATTTACAGTCGGATCATTGCCATATCCTGTGAAGATATATCCCTCACCGTCGTTGATGACCGAATGGGTATGAGCGTCAATGATCGCATCAATTCCAGTGGTCTTCATGGCAACCTGTGCAGAGTTGGTATCATTAGAAGATCCTTCGGTTGAATCTGCGCCCATCCATCCTGTATGGCAGAGCATGATCACAACGGAGGCGCCGTCGGCTGCGAGAGCATCAGACATGGTCTGTGCTGTATTAACAGTATTCATACCGCCTGTAAAGTATGCATCTGTAAGAGATCCGCCCTGGGTGGATTCACCGAACAGACCGATCTTAGTTCCATTTAATGTTTCTATTACAGCACCGTCTGTTACAGCATTTTCCCCTGCAGTCAGATTGTAATCAGCCAGATTAAGTGCTGAGAAGTCTACAGTACCATCGTCATTTAATGACAGAACATCAGGATAGAGACTTACCAGCTTCTCAGCGCCGACAGCTGCCTCGTAAGATTCAGCATAGGCCTCCATGTCGATGTCCTCGCTGGCTTTCTGGTTGGCCAGAAGAGTTGTTACTCCTGTCTTATCGCCGAGTATTGAGAGGAAATAAGTCTGAATACCCTTGTTTGTAAGGCCTGCGTCGTTATTGCCCCAGGTTATATAATCGTAGATATCATTCATTACATTAGGAATGAATTCGCCTTCATATATATGGGCAACTGCATTGCCGCCAGCGTAGATATCACCGCCGTTAACGGCCAGCACGAGAGAATATTTGCCGCTGTCGATCAGCTGATTCTTAAGTCCCTTAACGTAAGGCTCAGATGACAGCTCACCATGGGTATCATTTGTATGAATGATGGCAACGACCTCGTCATAGTCGCTTAAAAATTGAACATTTCCTATGATATCGCCGTTATTAACAGATGAACTCTCTGAGAAAAATACAATGACAGGTACGTCAGCTTCTACTGTTGCGCCGTCTTCTATTTCGAGCTTATCTACAACGCAGTTATCATCGACATGCCAGGTTTCGCCTGCGGCTACGGTGATGTCTCCGAGACTCTCACCAGCATCCTCGCCAGTATAAAGTCCGGTCAGATCTCTTTCGTTAACCTGAGGCTCATACGTATCCTCGGTGATTATAACCTCATCAGCTGTAAGTGGTGTGGCAGAAACCTTGTTGGAATCTTCCTTGCCGCCACCGCCTGATCCACCGCCGCCAGGGCCGCCTGCCGAATCACCGCCGCCGGAAGCATTCTCGGTGCCAGGGGCACCGCCTCCTGCAGGGGCGTCAGCTGCAAATGCAGTAGCCGATAAGCTCATCGCCGTACACATAGCAATGAATACACATAATAATTTTTTCATCTACCTTCCTCCTTGATATTATTTGTCAAATATCTCCTAAACCACGAATACATTGTACCAGAGTGTTGAGCAAATTTGCATAATAAATATGGTATTTTTTTAAGAACTTAAATGCCAGAATGTTTTTTAGTAAAAGATGTGCTATCATCTGACTATAAGTGCTTAATGTCAGCTAAGAAGAACTGTCCATAAATGTGGAAGGAATCTGAGAACCAAGGACTGCGCTGCATAGCTGATATTATATTAAAAAATTAACTATTCAGAATGCCATTACAGAAAGCCTGTCATTGGCGGCTTCTCTGCCTGTCACTGGATAGTCGCTGCGAAATAAATGTAATAATGAAGGAGAATGCATGAAACATTCAGCAAAGATAGGAATAATCGGCACCGGCACATGGGGTACAGCGCTGGCACGAATGCTCAGCAATAGCGGACATAAGGTGACGGCATGGTCTGCCATTGAGGCAGATTCCGATGCATTAAGGACTACACATGTGCATAAGAACCTGCCTGGTGTAACGATTCCTGAAGAGATAGAATTTACCAAAGACATAGAAGAAGTATGCACAGATAAGGACATATTAGTATTTGCAGTACCATCTATATATGTCAGAAAGACGGCAGAGAAAGCAGCCCCGTTTATCAGAGACGGACAGATAATAGTTGATGTGGCCAAGGGCATGGAGACGGATACAATGCTGTCCATGACAGAGGTGATAGCAGATGTTCTGGCACAGAAACGGCCGGGACTTAAGGTGCATCTGGTGGCACTGTCGGGACCTACCCATGCAGAGGAGGTGGCACGGGACATGCCGTCTACCATCGTTGCTGCCAGCAGTGAGATGGATATTGCCAGATATGTTCAGCGGGTTTTCTCTAACTCTGTTATGAGAGTTTATACTAATAGCGATATAAAGGGCGTGGAGATATGCGGTGCGCTGAAGAATATTATGGCCATGGCAGCAGGAATTGCTGCAGGTCTGGGATATGGTGATAATCTGAGAGCTGCCATAATTACGAGAGGTCTGGCGGAGATAACCAGACTGGGTAAGGCCATGGGCTGCCAGGAGCAGACCTTCGCAGGACTTGCGGGAGTGGGAGACCTGATAGTTACCGCTACCAGCAAGCATAGCCGTAATAACAGGGCAGGTTTTCTCATAGGACAGGGCATGAGCGCGCAGGAAGCCATTAAGGAAGTGGGAATGGTTGTAGAAGGAATCAATATGCTACCGGCTGCCATGGAACTGATGCAGAAATATTCAGTAGAGCTTCCCCTGGCTGAGGCAGTTAATAAAGTTGTATTTGAAAATGTCCCTCCGAAGCAGATGTACAGCGCGCTGATGGAGCGAGAGTTTACAGATGAAGTTTATTGATCAGCGAAGGCGTTTTCGAGCAGGGGCTGCATGCCGAGGTTCACAGCGCGGCTTTAATTAGGCATAAATTAAACGCCCCGTGTACCATTCGGTACACGGGGCGTTTTACGAAATTGGTATAACGACCAATCTTACTCCTGAGCGATAGAACCTGTTGGGCATGTATCAGCGCATGTGCCACAATCTAAGCAAGCATCAGCATCGATAACATACTGTCCGTCACCTTCAGAAATTGCACTAACCGGGCAAGCATCAGCGCATGCACCGCAGCTTACGCAGCCGCTAGAAATTTTGTATGCCATAATATATAGCCTCCTTCATTATTGTTATGATTGTTGTAAGCGAAATTGTATAACATTTTAACAATCTTAACAAGAGCAAGAATTGTAAAAAATGTACTATTTGCAGGCAAATCAGCAAGAAAAATTTTGGATACAATTATCCCGCCAATTAAGCGGGCATTGTTGAAAATGACGGTTTCATAGATTATAATCATCAAATCTGAAGAAGGGATTAACAAGGAGGAAATCTAATGGCAACTATTACTAAAGACATGACAATTGGTGAGATACTCAGAGTAGATGAAAATCTGGTACCTATTCTTTTGGAAACAGGAATGCATTGTCTGGGATGTCCATCAGCACAGGCTGAAAGCCTTGTTGATGCATGTGTAGTGCATGGAACAGATGCAGATGCCATCGTTGCTAAGATGAATGCTTATCTTGCAGCTAACAACTAGAGTTGAATGCACATAGGCGAACTAATAAGGATACACGTCAGGCCGGTGAACCGTAATGGTTTATCGGCTTGTCTTTATGTAGGATTATAAATGTTGGAATAATATAGCGAATCTGCCCTGTTTTGAAGATTGGCAGACTATCACAGAGGATAAAAATGACTGAGGATATTAATTATGATAATGCGGCAAATGTTATTGCCGTCTGTATAAGTGAGAAAAAGGGAACACCGAAGCATGAGATCAGTAAGGCCGAGCTAAGGGTCAATCATGGAATAGTTGGCGATGCTCATGCCGGCAATTGGCACAGGCAGGTAAGCCTGTTGGCGGACGAAAGCGTAGACAAAATGCGCTCAGCGTATCCCGATATTCCGATAGGAGCATTTGCCGAAAATATATTAACCAGAGGGATTAAGCTTACAGAGATTCCCGTTGGAACGCGGCTTCGGATAGGATCCGCACTTCTGGAAGTCACGCAGATCGGCAAGGAATGCCATTCGGACTGCGCGATCCGCAAGATCGTGGGAGACTGCGTAATGCCGAGGGAAGGAATATTTGCCAGGGTAATAGAAGAAGGCACCATAGAGGCTGGGAATATCATCACGGTTGAGAAAGGTCAGGAGTGAATATGAATAATGTAGATCGTAATATAGAAACAAAATCAGAGAAGGTATGCAGAGCAGATCATACCTTATATCAGGTGGCTCTGTTTCAATCGGTGGCGCAGGGTGAGTATTATGGAGCCATCTCTGTAGGCGAGTTCAAGCAGCATGGTGACTTCGGAATGGGCATCTTCGAGAGCGTGAACGGTGAGCTCATAATGCTGGATGGAGTAGTATATCAGGCGTTGTTCGATGGCACGGTGGCAGTTCCCACGGATGATTATATGATTCCTTATGGAAATGCCGCATTCTTCGAGGCGGATATAGAAGGCGGCAGCATCTCGGCCGATTCTGTATCCGAACTGGAGCAGCTTCTTAATAAAAAGATAATAGAAAAGCATGGCCAAAATCAGTTCTATTTCGCGAAAATCCATGGAGACTTCCCACATGTGGCTGTAAGGAGTGAGCTGAAGCAGGAGGAACCGTTTAAGATGCTTAACATTGCCCTGAAAACTGATCAGCGCAAGTACGAATATGTGGATATTAAGGGAACAATAGTGGGATTGTTCTGCCCTGCATATATGAACAGCATGAACGCTCCTGGATGGCATTTTCATTTTATATCGGATGATAAAACAAAAGGCGGTCACATGACAGAGGCCGCGCTTAAGGACTGCCAGCTCCAGGTGCATAAGATGAGCAGGTTCATAGCAGAGATGCCGGATTCGAAGACATTTAACAGCAAAAATCTGGGACTTGATGTTATGAGTGCCATCAGAGAAGCAGAAAAAGGAGATTTCTAAAGGTTGGATTCCAATTGATATTGATAATTCAATATGCTACTATATTTCGTGGTGTGGACTCTGTGTACATTTGTTTGTGTTGTTCTCATGCAGCCGCGGATGCACTGCTGTGTTAATAGCTAATTAACAGCAAGCTGAGATTCATGATATGCAGCAATTGCTTTTTAGAATGGCAAATGTTTAGCATACCAATGCTTGCCGGAATCCATCCATAAAAAGAAAAGGATATCACTGACAGATGTCATATGTAGCACTTTACAGAAAATTCAGACCGCAGACCTTTGCTGAGGTGAAGGGACAGGACCATGTTGTTCGCGCCCTTACGAATCAGCTGATCAATAATAGAATCGGGCATGCGTATCTGTTTACAGGTACAAGGGGCACAGGCAAGACTTCTGCAGCCAAAATATTTGCCAAGGCAGTTAACTGCCTGCATCCGATTAACGGAGAACCATGCAATGAATGCGAAAACTGCCTGTCAGTTAATGCCGGCAATTTCGTAGATGTAGTGGAGGTCGATGCGGCATCTAACAATGGTGTTGACGATATAAGGCGCATCATCGAAGAGGTAAGGTATACCCCCGTCAAGGGCAAATACAAGGTATTTATTATCGATGAGGCACATATGATAACGGGGCCGGCCTTTAATGCGTTCTTAAAGACGCTGGAGGAGCCGCCTTCATATGCGGTTTTTATACTGGCGACGACTGAGCCATATAAGCTGCCGATCACGATTCTGTCCAGGTGCCAGAGATATGACTTTAAGAGAATCTCATCTGATGAGATAACAGCTAATCTGGCTCAGATAACAACAAATGAGCAGGTTGAGGCTGATGAAAGAGCCCTTCGATATATCGCAAGAATAGGCGACGGCTCCATGCGAGATTCCATAAGTCTGCTGGACAAATGCATCGCATTCAATCTCGGCGAGAAGCTTACGTATGACAATGTACTGGAGACACTGGGAACAGTTGATACAGAGGTCTTCTCGAGAATATTCAGGTATGTATATGCATCTGATGCGGCAGGAGCATTAAATCAGATAGATGCAGCCGTAGCAGATGGAAGGAATCTGACGCAGTTTGCCAGCGACCTGATATGGTATATCAGAAATATTTTGATGGTAAATGCGGCTCATCTGGAATCTCCTGAGATGTTAGGGCTTTCTGCCGAGAATATGGCGCAGCTCATGGAGGATGCCAGGGATGCGGATAATAATGTACTTATAAGATATATAAGGATCCTGTCGGAGACTTTAAACCAGCTGAGGGCTTCTACAAATAAGCAGGTATTGCTGGAGGTGGCAATCATTAAGCTGGCCAAGCCTCAGATGGAGGTGGATACACAGAGCCTTGCAGATCGCATCAGACAACTAGAGGCGAAGCAGGGTACTGCGGCATTTTCGTATAACCAGGCAGCAGTCAGCAGACCGCAGATGCAGCCAGTGAGCGATAATTATAAAGCACCACGGATGCAGTCCGTGAACGATGATTATAAAGCACCACAGACGAAACCGGCACGTCCTGCGGATAACAATTATAAAGCACCAGAGGCAAAACCGATGGCAGAACCCGTCGGCACAGAGCAGCCTCTGATGAAGAAGGCAGCAGCAATCAGCCAGGAGATAGATGATACCTGCGGGGTTCATGAAAACAATCAGCCGATGCCGGATGATATGATGGACGACGAGGATTTCTTCGCAGGATTCGGATCGGGCACCAGGATGACGGATCCTGATGTATTTGCCGATATCATGGACGATGATGTGAGGATAACATACGATGAAGCTGAGACAGATTCCCGTATGATATATACTGAAAACGAGCCAGACACAGGCAGTCAGATGAAGCCTGCGGCAAATGAACAGGAATACAGGCCGACTTATGATTTATGCAGCCTGTGGCCACGGATAGTGGATGCCTGCAGTCTGCCGATGCTGCAGCGCGTGATGAGAAAATGCCGTGTTAGTCAGCCAGATGAGAAGACGTTGAGAATCTCGGCTGAACTGGAAGTGCAGGTTAAGCAGCTGCGGGCAGAGTCAGCGATGCATTTTATGCAAGAGATGGCAGAGAAGCTGACCGGAATGCATATAGATATACAAGTAATACAGGACAATGGCGGAAATGCCGGTGCGTCGGCATTTCCGGAGGATGTTTTAAGCAATATAAATTTCAACATAGGAACGGAGGAGAGATAAATTGGGCAAAGGACGCGGAGGATTTGGCGGCGGAATGCCGGGAAATATGAGTAATTTGCTGAAGCAGGCGCAGAAGATGCAGAAGCAGATGGAGAGTGCACAGGCTTCTATGGAGACAGAGGAGGCCACCGCTACAGCAGGCGGCGGAGCCGTACAGGTTACAGTTTCAGGTAAGAAGGAAGTAACTAAGGTTATAATTGACAAGGAAGTAGTTGATCCGGACGATGTTGAAATGCTGCAGGATCTTATTATGGCAGCAACAAATGAGGCGCTCAGGAAGATAGATGAATTATCCAGCCAGAAAATGAGCGCTATAACAGGCGGATTAGGCGGTCTGGGCGGTGGCTTGTTCTAATGAATTATTTCAGTGATCATATCTCGAGGCTGATAGGAGAATTATCCAAGTTGCCAGGCATAGGACCTAAGACAGCAGCCAGGTTGGCATTTCATATCGTTGAGATGCCCCAGTCGGATGCTGAGGCGCTGGCAAGAGCGATAACGGATGCCAAGAAGAATATAAAGTTCTGTAAGACGTGCTGCACCATAACAGATGATGACGAATGCCCGATCTGCAGAAGTACAAAAAGAGATCACAGCACGATAATGGTTGTAGAAACAACCAGAGATCTGGCGGCTTATGAGAAGACAGGCAAATACGATGGCGTATATCATGTGCTGCAGGGAGCGATCTCACCGATGTTAGGAATAGGACCATCGGATATAAAATTGAAAGAGCTAGTGGAGAGACTGAAGGGCGATGTTAAGGAAGTAATAGTGGCAACGAACTCTAGTCTGGAGGGCGAAACCACCGCAATGTATATAAGTAAGCTGATAAAGCCTGCAGGAGTCAAGGTCAGCAGGATTGCCAGTGGAGTGCCGGTGGGAGGAGACCTAGAGTGTATAGATGAGGTCACCCTTCTGAGAGCGCTTGAAGGAAGAGTTGAATTGTAGGACATCAATCTGACAATATGGAGATTTAGTAATGGATAAAATCGAGTACAGAGAGCTTATCAAAAGCATAAAAAATAGATATCTTAAGAAAGATTATGAGGGTGTTATAGATTTGTCTGACCAGCTGGAGTTGGAAAGAATCAGAGAGGTCAGCATCCTTGAGATTGTGGCTAAATCATACGAAGCACTGGGCCGCTGCGACCTGGCAAGAGAGGCTCTTTTGATAGCCTATAAGCGTATGCCTTCAGGTAAGCGAATCGCATATAATCTGGCGATGCTGTGCATTAAGCTGGATGATCTCGACAGTGCGGTAATGTTCTATGAAGATTTCTGCAAGATAGCTCCTAGAGATAATCAGAGACTGATACTTAAATACGAAATAGGAAAAGCAGGCGGCGTGCCGATCAAGGATCTGGTACGTGTCCTTGAGGTATATAATTCCCGTGAGATGGATGACAAATGGGAATATGAGCTGGCCAGATTATATCACGAGATGGGTGACGGCGAAAAATGCGCGGCAACCTGTGATCAGGTTATACTCTGGTATGCAAATGGTGAATATGAGAAGAAGGCTCTGCAGCTTAAGAACATGCATAAGGCATTAACACCTGAACAGCAGACTCGTTATGAAGAGATTATGGCAGGTATTCTTAATGACGGCGCGACAATAGTTCCAATCGCATCTAAAGAAGAGAAGGCTGAGGCTGTGGAAGAGATGCCGGCAGCTGAATCAGAAGCAGATGCTGCCGAAGCATTTGCCAGTGAACAGAACGCCGCTGAGGAAGGAAGCAATACAGCGGAGACAGAGGTTCCTGAAGCAATAGAGACAGATGTCCATGAGAATAATAAAGCAGAGGCAAATGTTCCGACGCTTGAGGTTCCATCAGAGGAAAATTGGAATAAGAAGCGCGAATCTGCAGCTGAGCCTGCAGCACAGAATCCGGCTGATCAGGAAATCGAATATGATACCAGACATCTGGGATCTGAAGGAGAGATTTCTGTAGACAACGATAATGAAAATATCGAGGGTCAGATGTCGGTGCTTTCTATGATTGAGGCTTACAAGCAGAAGACTGTAGAGGATGTGGACAATAAGGTCGGCCGGGACAGAGCTGCGCAGATTATGGCGGAGGTCGCAAGTACACATGACTCGTCTGCATTGGAAGAGTTTGAAGGCGATGAGGCGGAATTTATGCAGGAGGGGCAGGTAGAGGTAATCGAGCCTGAGGTTCCGCTGTTTAACAGAGAGGATGTAATCGAGCCTGCAGATGATGGTGGTGAGGATTTAGGAGAGCGTAAGGCGGAGTTTGAATTTGAGAAGAAATCCAAGACCAAGCAGCCTGTAATAGAGGATGAAGAAGTCGTTGATGACGAAGACGAAGATTCGGAGTATGACGACTATGATGACGAAGACGACGATTACGAGGAAGATATCGAGGACGAAGAAGAGGATATCAATGACTCAGCGGAAGACGAGCCGGATGAGGATGAGATAGACGAGGATGACTACGATGATTCTGACGATGAGTACGAGGATGACTATGACGACGAAGACGATGAGTCGGAGTACGATGAGGAAGAATACGAAGAGGAAGAATACAGACCTGTAAAAACCAGATCTTCCAGAAGAAAAGAAAAGCGCAGATCTATGGCTGATGATATTCTCGCAGACATGGTTGTTGATGGCGGATTCACTATAGAAGAAGAGGTTGAAGACGATTACGACGAAGAAGAGGATTCGGAAGAAGAACTCGATGAGTACGATGATGACGAGGCAGAGGGCTCAGAGAATGAGCACGACGATATCGAAACAGAGGACTCAGAGGACGATTACGACGAAGATATTGAGGAGACTGAGGCTGAATGCAATGATGAGATCGAAGATTCAGAAGAGTCTGCAGCTGAAGAAGAAACAACAGAGGATTATGATGAGACTGATATAGAGGAAGTCGAAGACGAGGAGCCTGAGGCTGAATGCAATGAGACTGATGTTGAGGTTGAGGAAGCCGATGAATCTGAAGCTGCTCATGATGAGGCAGAAATCGAAGAAGCCGAGGCCGAAACAGACGACGAGTGCGAGGAGGTAGCTGCACTCGCTGAGGCAGCTGCTGAAGCAGACGTCGAAAATGATGATATCGTAATAGAAGACATTAAAGTTGAAGTCGAATGTGAAGAGGCTGAGGTAGAAGAGCCTGCAGCCGAGCTTGAAGATGCTGATGATGAATGTGAAGATGAATGTGGCGAAGCTGATGCTGAGGAATTTATAGATGAATATGATGAAGCTGACGCCGAGGATCTGGAGGATGAGTATCCGGAATCAGAGGAGGATGAGGATATAGCAGATCAGGTAGCAGCTGCATTTGAAGCATTTGACGAAGGCAAGACTCCTAAGAAGAATCATAAGAAGGTAAACCCTGAGAAGGTTATTGCAGGCGCTGCGGCTACGGCTGAACAGGCAGCAGCCGGAATCGGTGCAGCATTTGGATCATTATTTAAGAAGAATAAGAAAGTACAGAGCGAGCCGGAGCGCTGCGAAGAGGACTTTATCGAAGAGATAGATACACCTGAGGGAGTATTTGAGGTAGAAAGAGAGCCTGAAGAAGTAGTAGTTCCAAGACGCGGCAATAAGAGCCAGGCTAAGGGCAAGTTCGCACCAGAGGCTCCAGTGAGCAAGGAACAGGTGAAGGCTGAAAAGGCGAGAATAAAGGCTGAGAAAGAGAAGGCCAAAGCCGAAAAGGCAAGAGAAAAGGCCGAGAAGATAAGAAAGAAAGCCGAGAGGCTGTTAGCAGAAAAGGCTAAGAAAGAAGAACTGGCAGCAGCCAGAGCAGCACAAGAGGCGCTTGAAAAGGAGGTTGCCGAGCAAGAAGTTCAGCCAGAGGAGAAGAAGCCTAAGGCTAAGAAGGCAGCTTCATCTGGTGAACTGTTCCAGACAGTAGAACCTAAGAAGTCAACATCTGTGGCTAAGAAGGCTACAAGAGCTGAGGCTGCATCAGCAGCTGAGGAAACTGTTGAGGCTGAGACAGTGCCAGCGGCAGAAGCTGCATTGAAGAAGGCTGTTGAGGAGATTAAGGCTGAGCCGGCAGAGAGAATAGCAGAAGCTAAGGTAACTCCGGCAGCACAGAAAATTGCAGAGGTAGAGGCTGCAGAAACTAAAGCAGAACCAGAGATACAGTCATCAGCGGATGAATTTAACCTGGACGAGTTTATAAAGGATGAGATTGGAAGTGAGCCGGCACAGTCAGTTAAGTCAAAGGCTGCTGCAGCGCCACAGAAAGAGGCCACAGCTAAGGCCGATGAATCAGCGAACCTTGCGGCTTCTATAGAAGAGATTGTAGCTAAGTCTGCGAAATCACTTTCAAGAGAACAGAAGCATACAGCTAAGCCGATAGCGAAGTCATTACGTGCGAATGTTGGATTCTCGTCAGCTGTGGTTACACCTGCACAGGGAGTTGCAAGAAATGCAGCAACAGTTGCAGCAGCACAGAATATGGCAAATCCTGCGGCAGCAAGATTATTTGCGGAAAATCCTGAACCTGAAGTACCTTCAAAGGATACAGCATCTAAGCTTCCTAAGCTGGTTATACCTGCATTTATTAAGAACAGATCAAGTCAGAAGCAGTCAGCAAGTCTGGATTCTAAGAGCCTGGATGAGATACTTAACAGTACGATAAAGGACAATGACAAGAAGGAAGAAGGCTTTACGGTAAATGTAGACGAGCTGCTTGATGAGACTATTAAGGCAGATGAATGCAAGAAGAGTCAGATGTCAGAGGATTTGGATGGATTCAACCTGGACGATTTCATTAATCCTGATGGCGGAGAGGTTCAGAAGAATGCAGCTAAAAAGCAGGCTGTATTTGATGAAATATTTGGAAACATAGAGAAGGATCTTAAGGTTAAGGACGAAGAAAGCAAACCTAAGAAGGCGACTGCAGCTGCAACGCAGCCTCTGCCTAAGATTCAGATTCAGAGCCCGGCCAGAAAGTTTGGAACAGGCGAATATAAGCTCAGCCGTGAGCAGAAGAAGGAATTAGCAGAATTCCTGCTCATTGACGGAATGGAAGAGGAAATCTGCTCAACAATCGCTAAGCTCGTTACGAAGAAAAAATCAGGAGATGAAACCGGTGGACATCTGATTGTTACAGGTGATGCTAAGACAGGCAAGACATTCCTGACAGTAGAAATCCTTAAGGCAGTTAACCAGGAAGTAGGACGTGGCAATTCACGAGTTGCGAAGGTACAGGCTCAGGCAATAAATGGCAAGAATATCATGGACATTTTGTCTAAGGTGAAGGATTCGGATCTTATCATTGAGAATATTGGAAGACTCGAGGATGATACGGTAATCGAACTCATTCAGGCAGTAAGGGCAAGCAATGCTCCGACAATGATCATTCTGGAGGGAAATGAACTGGCAGCAGATACGATGATCCAGAACTTCCCGGATATCGGTAAGATATTTAAGACTAGAATAAACATTGGTGAGCTGACACTCACCCAGTGGGCAGATCTGGCACAGAAATATGCAGCCAGCCAGGGATATTCTATAGACGGTATGGCTCAGCTGGCACTTCATGCTAAGATAGACCAGATCAACACACCAGATATGAGGCTCGGATTCAAGCAGGTGCGTCAGATAATTGATGATGCTATAGACAAGGCCGAGAAGAGAAGCTCAGCGAAGCTGTTCTCAGCCTTTGGCAAGAAAAACGACGACGAGCTGACCCCCTTGATGGAAGACAACTTCATGTGAAAAAAGTCCCGGACAGTAGATGAGAATTAGCTGTGCTTGCACAAGCTGATTCTCATCTATTGGACGGGCTAAACGACATGAGCATGTAGAGCGATAGCTCGGAATGCGAATGTCGTTGGATTGCGGGAGCACGAAGTGCGCAGCAATCCACTTTTTTCACAAACCAGAATGAAGAAGAGACGACAAGAGGTAAGCATGTAGAGCGATAGCTCGGAATGCGAATGTCGTTGGATTGCGGGAGCACGAAGTGCGCAGCAATCCACTTTTTTCACAAACCAGAATTTTCACAAACCAGATTTTTATGTCATTTCTGACAAAAAAAATGAGACATGCAGTGGACTGCGCCGTCCTAGCACAACTAGAAATTCTGAATCGGAACGGCAGATATTAATATGAAAGAATATAAACAATCATATATAGGAGAAAAAATGGATACTAAAAAACTGGAAGTAGTAGCAAATGAGATCCGAAAAGGAATAGTAACATCTATTCATGCCGCTAAGGCAGGACATCCGGGCGGATCTCTTTCAGCAGCAGATATCATGACATATCTGTATTTTGTTGAAATGAAGAACATTGATCCTAAGAACCCGAAGAATCCTGACAGAGACAGATTTGTTCTGTCTAAGGGACATGCGGCTCCTGTGCTGTATGCAACCCTGGCTCAGAAGGGATTCTTCCCTGTAGAAGATCTTGTTACATTAAGAAAGATCGATTCATATCTTCAGGGCCATCCTGATATGAACAAGGTGCCTGGAGTCGATATGTCAACAGGATCACTCGGCCAGGGATTTTCTACAGCAGTAGGTATGGCATTGGCTGGCAAGATGGATAACAAGAACTATAGAGTTTATTCGCTCCTGGGAGATGGTGAGATTCAGGAGGGTCAGATCTGGGAAGCTTGCATGTTCGCAGGTGCCAGAAAGCTGGATAATCTCGTAGCGATCGTAGATAATAATGGACTTCAGATTGATGGAAATATCGCTGATGTATGCAGTCCATATCCTATTGATAAGAAGTTGGAAGCATTTAATTTCCATGTAGTTCATGCTGATGCTCATGATTTTGAATCCCTTAAGAAGGCATTTGACGAGGCTGCAGCAACCAAGGGTATGCCGACGGCAATTATTGCCAAGAGCATCAAGGGCAAAGGCGTATCATTTATGGAAAATGAAGCCGGATGGCATGGCAAGGCACCAAATGATGAGCAGTATCAGCAGGCAATGGCTGAGTTAGAGAATAGATAAAGGAGAGCCAGAAATATGAAAATCGATTTATCTGGAAATACAAAGGTAGCTACCAGAGACAGCTATGGAAATGCGTTAGTTGAAATCGGAAGAGAGCATCCGGAGCTTGTGGTACTCGATGCAGACCTTGCAGGAGCAACTAAGACCGGAACATTTAAGAAGGCTTTCCCTGACAGGCATATAGATTGCGGTATTGCAGAAGCAAATATGATGGGAATTGCAGCAGGCCTTGCTACCTGCGGTAAGGTACCATTTGCATCATCATTTGCAATGTTTGCAGCAGGAAGAGCATTTGAGCAGGTGAGAAATTCAATCGCTCATGCGGGACTTAACGTTAAGGTGGCAGCAACACATGCAGGTGTGTCAGTCGGCGAAGACGGCGCTACACATCAATGCGTTGAGGATATCTCATTGATGAGAACCATCCCTGGAATGACTGTTATAAATCCTGCAGATGATGTTGAAGCCAGGGCTGCAGTATGGGCAGCATTTAATTACAACGGTCCTGTATATATCAGATTGGGACGACTGGCAGTTCCTGTCATCTACGATGAAACAGAATACAAGTTCGAGATGGGCAAGGGAGTAGTAGTAAGAGAAGGCACGGATCTTACAATATTTGCAACCGGACTGGAAGTATACGAAAGCCTTAAGGCAGCAGAAAAGCTGGCAGAGGAAGGCATTAATGCGGAAGTAATTGATATACATACAATTAAACCAATTGATGCAGAACTTATTGTTAAGAGCGTATCTAAGACTAAGAGAGCCGTGACAGTTGAAGAACATTCACTGATCGGCGGCCTTTATAGCGCAGTATGTGAAGTCCTGGCTGCAAATGCACCGGCTCAGGTATTAGGAATCGGCGTGCATGACTGCTATGGCCACTCAGGTGAGGCTAAAGCACTGCTGCATGAATTTAAGCTTGATGCAGAGGGCATTTACGAGCAGATCAAAGCGGCGCTGTAAAGCGATCTGATTTCATAGTAATTCAATCAATACGACTGCCAGCTAGCAGTACTCGTACTCAAATGATATTCGTACTCGTACTACTGCTGGCGGTCGTATTTTGTTAAAAATTCTGAATAGTTTACAAGAATTTAAGAGACTATTACTCGAAATAAGTGTTGAATGAAAGTAAATGTTCATGCGCTGGGACGGCATGCCGAGGTTCACAGCACATGAACTGTATTTATGTGAAGTGATGAATCTATTTTGCCTTGCTGGACTTATACTGCTTGATGGAATCCTTGACATTATCATATGTTATTGGATTTTCCCTGGAGTCGTCACCAGACACCTTATCAAGGGGATAGATGTCTGTGGACAGCGGTTTTTTCTGCTCATTCAGGTATTCTAACCATAATACGAAATACTCTCTCATGTATACGCAGAACGACAGAAGCATGAATGCGGCTGCGAATCCTATCATGATTGTGACCAATGAATTAGGCACATGTGGGAGAGCTACGCAGACAAGCATGACTATGAATAATACTACGGTGCAGATCTTGCCGCACCACATGGCACCCTGGATATGCTTGCCGCGGGTGAATAAATATGCACTGACGATCAAGGACAGGATCTCTTTGATGCCATATATAACTATAAGGAAGATGAACCATTTATAGCGCATGCATACGCATATCATCATGGAGAACTGCATGGCCTTGTCTGCCAGGGGATCGATGATCTTACCCAGGTCGGATATCATGTTCCAATGGCGCGCAATAAAGCCATCAGCGACATCGGTAATGCCGGAGATGACAATAATACCTGCCGCCACTATGTGATCCTCTGGAGTTGCTGCATTAGAATATACAACAATAAAGATTGGAACCAGCAACAGTCTTATATAAGTAAGAATGTTGGGCAGCAATAAAAAGTCTTCTTTTCGAATTTTCATGTCAGATTTCTTGAAAAACATATGATAAAGTATATTTTAATAAAATGAAATTGTCAATGACTCAGAATGCGCAAAAAAGCCTTTAAATCAAGGGAATTTCGTTGACAAACAAATCTATTTCAGTATAATAATACCCGTCGAGAATTCATAGAAAAGAATGTTAAGAAGATAAACATTTTAGGAGGAAAGAAATGAATAAAGTTGAATTAGTAGAAGCTATGGCTGAGAAGACTGGTATGAGCAAGAAGGATGCAGAAGCAGCATTAAAGGCTTTCACTGGTATTATTCAGAACGAATTAAAGAAGGGCGAGAAGGTTTCACTCGTTGGCTTTGGTACATTCGAAGTAGCTAAGAGAGCAGCACGCAAGGGCCGCAATCCACAGACTGGCGAAGAAATGAAGATCAGCGCATCTAAGTCTCCAAAATTCAAGGCAGGTAAGGCATTCAAGGATGCTCTTAACTAATCAAGTCCCCTGGTTGAGGTTAGATTTGCTACAAATGAATAAAGAGGGGCTACCGCATATTAACAGAACAGTAATTCTGATGCGGTAGCCCTTTTAGTTTGCCTGAGTTTTATCGGCGCGAGGATAATTATCTGAATTTTCTGTGAATTGGCTTATGTGAATTTAATATAATGTTTTTATTTGCATTGAAATAGGGTACAATAAAATGTGACTTTGGGCAGGTGAACTGGGCAGATTTGCAGCGAATTGTAAGTCATGGTGATGAGAATATGTCGTTTATTGCAGATTTATCCGGGGAAATGTCCGCATGATCAGAGGGGAAGCGTGAATTCAGAATATGAGAATAGATAAATATCTGAAAGTATCAAGACTGATAAAACGGCGCACCGTAGCCAATGATGCATGTGATGCAGGACGTATCAGCGTCAACGGCAAGCCGGTTAAGGCATCTTATGACGTTAAGGTGGGCGACATAATAGAGATCGGGTTCGGAACTAAGAATGTTAGGGCTGAGGTGACGAGCCTGCAGGAAAGCATTCGCAAGGAGGATGCTTCGGAAATGTTCAAGTTGTTATGAAAAACGGCATAAAGGCAAGGATTAAAAAAAATAGAATAATTGCTGTATGCATAGCCATTGTGGCAATAGGATTTTGTATTTTGATGTTGGCACAGATTCTTAATTTGCGAAAAAAAAGTGCCGACCTGGAGGAACGAAATGCCCGTTTGGAAGAACAACTGAATGAACAGAAGAAAAGACAGGAAGAATTAGACGGCGAAGAGGATTATATAAATACGCAGGATTATATAGAAGAAAAGGCGAAATCCTACGGGTATGTATACCCTGATGAGATAATATTTAAAAGGGAAGACTGAAAATGGCCGACATTTATACAACTTTTTATAATTACGTAAGGGACAATGAGATAATCAGGGAAAATGATCAGATAATAATTGGATTATCAGGAGGCGCAGATTCAATGTGCCTTCTTGTTTTGCTTGACAGACTCTCGTCAGAGATGCATCTGAACCTGACAGCAGTTCATGTCAATCATCAGCTGAGGGGCAAGGAAGCTGATGAAGATGAGAAATATGTTAAGGAATTTTGTGAAAAGAAAAACATCATGTGCATAGGTGTACATGCAAATGTAAGACAATATGCCATTGAAAATGGGCTGAGCCTGGAAGAGGCCGGACGCGTTGCCAGATACCAGACCTTCTATCAGGTTGCCAGAAAATTAGCTAAGAATGATATTATACCTGATAACATAAAGGCGGCGGTAGCTCACCATCGGGATGATAATGCGGAAACTATCCTTATGAACCTGATCAGGGGAACGGGACTCAAGGGTCTCAGAGGAATGCAGCCTGTGGCCAGAAGATTTGACATGACTGTTATACGTCCTCTGTTATGCTTAGGCCGCAGTGAGATAGAGGAATTCCTGAAATCAGAAAATATCAAATACTGCACGGATTCAACTAATCTTAAGGATGAGTATGCGAGAAATAAAGTCAGACTGAACATAATACCGCTGCTGAATACCATAAATAAGCAGGCGGCGGCACATATAAATGAAGCTGCCAGAGATATAGTTCAGGCTCAGGAATATATAGAGGATGAGGCCAGACGTCATGGCTCATTGGTAATCGACAGGCGTGATGACAGTATATATGTAGATCTCAGCAGATTCAGTACGCTTAATAAAGCAGTTAAGAGTCAGATCGTCAGAAATATAATAGAAGAAATGGCTGGAAGACTTAAGGATGTAAGCCGCGTTCATATAGACAGTGTCCTTGCGCTTGAGGAGAAGCAGACTGGAAGAAAAGTGGAACTTCCTTATGGCATAATGGTAGTCAGAAGCTACAGCAATCTGATATTTAAAATGGCAACAGACGAGGACAGGCATGCACATGACATGACAAGATATGCAAGGAGCAGGCATGGCATGCAGGCTACAGAGGATCCGTCCGATGAAACGGAAAATTTGCCGGAGGATGTACAGCAGCCTGAAGAATTGGTCATAGATCCTACAGTTCTTACTACGGATCCGGTCAGATATCAGCTGTGGAACGGGCTTGAAATAGAATTGAATTTGGTACATGTCAATCCGGTTACACGGCAATATCTGATTGCTAAAAATGACTATACGAAAGCATTTGACTGTGCTAAAATCAAAGGCAATTTAGTCTTTAGAAAACCTGAATCGCAGGATGTAATACATTTTTTTGGCGGCAGCAAATCCGTCAAAAAATTCTTTGTTGATGAGAAGATTCCACAGGAAGAAAGACAAAATGCTCTGGTAATGACAGACAAGGATCAGGTAATGTGGATCCTGGGCTACCGGATGAGCGAGAATTTTAAGTTATCTGAAATGACAAATATGGCATTGCAGGTAACTATATGTATGGAAAATTGATGTATAAACGACCTGACTTGTTTAGGCGGGCGCGAGCTGCTCTGAGCCGACCTGGCACAGAGACGGATGAAGCGATACTTTCAAAGCAATGGAGAGGGCAGGAGGTATAAATGAGTAAGATAAGTGTATTGATCCCTGAAGAGAAAGTAAGGGAAAGAATTAATGAAATGGGCGCAGAGCTCAGCGAAAAATACAAGGACACATCAGTTGTTCTTATCGGAATACTGAATGGGTCTGTTTTCTTTTTGTCTGCATTATCACAATGCATGACGATTCCTACGGAGATTGATTTCATGGCAGCTTCAAGCTATGTTGGCACCGATTCAACAGGTAAGGTTCTGATCACGAAGGATCTTCAGCGTTCTATCGAGGGACGACATGTAATTATAGTTGAGGATATAGTAGACACAGGTCAGACACTGCATTTGCTTAGGGAAATGCTTATGGACAAGAATCCGGCCAGTCTGGAAGTTATATCACTTCTTGATAAACCGGATCGCAGAAAGGTATGCTTTGATGCGGATTATATCGGCTTCAGTGTACCTGACAAATTCGTTGTAGGCTGGGGAATGGATTATAACCAGAGATACAGAAACCTTCCTTATATAGGGGTAATAGAAGATTAAGAGATAAAATTAAAACAGAGGATATTCAATGGGAAAAAGTACTAAAGGAATTATCGCATATATCGTCATTATTCTGGCGATATTCGGAATCGTATTCTGGATGACGCGATCAACGGAAACAACAGAAACCTATACTTACAGTGAATTTGAAAAGGATCTTGATGCAGATACAATATCAAGCATATCTATCAAGCAGAATTCTGAGATTCCTACAGGCGTTGTTATAATCAAATTCAATGATTCGACAGTTGCACAAATGTATGTAGAGGACGTAGGAACCATCACCAAGGAACTCCAGGACAGAGGAATGGAGTATAAACTAAGTGACGTCACAAGGCAGGGATTTTTCACCAGCACCATACTGCCGATGATCGTAATGCTGATCGTAATGATCGTATTCTTCTCCATCATATCGAGAAATACCGGAGCTGGCGGAGGCAATGTAATGACCTTCGGCAAGAGCCGGGCCAAGGCCACGCAGGCTTCAGATAACAAGACTACATTTAAGGATGTAGCCGGTCTTAATGAGGAAAAGGCTGAGCTGGAGGAGGTCGTTGACTTCCTTAAAAATCCGCAGAAATATACAAAAGTTGGAGCACGTATTCCTAAGGGAATGATCCTCGTAGGCCCTCCGGGAACTGGTAAGACATTATTGGCCCGTGCGGTATCAGGCGAGGCGGGAGTTCCGTTCTTCCATATATCAGGTTCGGATTTCGTAGAGATGTTCGTAGGCGTTGGCGCTTCCCGTGTACGTGATCTGTTCGGCGAGGCTAAAAAGAACGCACCTTGTATCATCTTTATTGATGAGATTGATGCTGTGGCGAGACGCCGTGGATCAGGACTGGGCGGCGGACATGATGAGAGAGAGCAGACATTGAACCAGATTCTCGTAGAGATGGACGGATTTGGCGTTAATGAAGGCATTATCGTAATGGCTGCTACTAACCGTGTTGATATTCTGGATCCTGCTATTTTAAGACCAGGACGTTTCGACAGAAAGATCTACGTCGGCAAGCCTGATGTGGCTGGACGAGAGGCTATACTTAAGGTTCATGCACGCAACAAGCCGTTGGCAGAGGATGTTAATCTCGAGACGGTTGCAAGGACGACAGCAGGATTTGCTGGAGCAGATCTGGAAAACCTGCTTAATGAAGCAGCTATCAATGCGGCAGCTGAAAATAGAGGCTATATCAAACAGTCGGATATTGAAACCGCGTTTATTAAGATCGGTATCGGCGAAGAGAAGAAGAGCCGTGTTATATCAGACAAGGAAAAGAGGATCACAGCATATCATGAGAGCGGACATGCAATCCTGTTCCACCTGCTCCCAGATGTAGGACCTGTTCATATGGTATCAATCATCCCTACTGGAATGGCTGGAGGTTATACGATGCCGTTGCCTGAAAAGGATGAAATGTATGTAACGAAGGGCAAGATGCTTCAGAATATCATGGTATCTCTCGGCGGACGTATTGCAGAGGAGCTTATATTCGATGATATAACGATGGGCGCTGTTCAGGATATCAAGCAGGCTACACAGACAGCGCGTGCGATGGTTACCCAGTATGGTATGAGCGATAAGCTGGGACTTATTGATTATGCAGGTTCAGATTCTGATGAGGTATTCATCGGAAGAGACTGGGGTCAGGCTAAGTCATATTCAGAAGCAACCGCAACTCTGATTGATGAAGAGGTTAAGAAGATCATCGACAAATGCTATGAGCAGGCACGTGATATTGTCGAGAAGCATATGTATGTTCTTGAGGCCAGCGCACAGCTGCTCCTTCAGAAAGAGAAGATCACGAGAGAAGAATTCGAAGCATTGTTTAATGCTCCGAGTGTAATAGACGGAGAGGCTCAGGTTATGGACGGACACAATGATCAGAATGCTGAAATGATGTAATACTGCAAATGTTTTGTCGAAACTGCACAAAATTAGCAAGAAAAATAGTGGAATTTTGGCAAGACAGTTTCGGGGTTCCATGATAATATATGCATCGTAAAACCCCCAATACATATAGTTTTACAACACCCCATAAAATGAAATACCTTCTCCTTAATATAGCCGGCAAGTATGCCGGCTATATTACTGTCCAGAGATAAATTCTAAAGAAAATGTGGCTTACGGTTCTCGAACAAACGTTCGAAATAACTCTTTACTTATTAAACATATCTTGCTATACTTCTGTAGGCTTTTTAGTATGCTGACATGCCGTGAGCAGAGGGGATGACTATGCAGGAAAGTAGATTTAAATTAGTTTCAGAATATAAACCGATGGGCGATCAGCCCCGTGCGATTGAAGAGCTGGTCAATGGCTTCAAGGCGGGCAATCAATTTCAGACGCTGTTAGGAGTTACAGGATCTGGTAAGACATTTACCATGGCTAATGTAATCCAGGCTCTTAACAGACCTACGCTTGTCATCGCCCATAATAAGACGCTGGCGGCTCAGCTGTATAGCGAATTCAAGGAATTCTTCCCGGAAAATGCAGTCGAATATTTCATTTCCTATTACGATTATTATCAGCCAGAGGCATATATTCCTTCATCTGATACATATATAGAGAAGGACTCGTCTATAAATGACGAGATCGACAGACTGAGGCATTCGGCGACTACGTCACTCGTTGAGCGCAAGGATGTTATAATCGTTGCCTCAGTTTCATGTATATATGGCATAGGTGATCCTGAAGAATATGCCAGAAGCTGCGTCTCACTGCGTCCCGGTATGACGAAGGACAGAGATGAGGTTATTAAGGAACTTATAAGGATTCAGTATGAGAGAAATGATATAGATTTCACCCGTGGAACCTTTAGGGTCAGGGGCGATACGATAGAGATAATCCCTGTTACCCATGACTCCTCGGCTATCAGGGTTGAATTCTTCGGAGATGAGATAGACAGAGTATCGGAGATCGACGTACTCACGGGTGCTGTTAAGGCCAAACTCTCCCATGCAGCGCTTCTTCCTGCGTCGTATTACGTCGTACCGCCTGAGAGAATGGAACGCGCTCTTGAAAATATTAAGGAAGAGCTGGACGAGCAGGTAAAATATTTTAATGATAATAACAAATTCATAGAGGCACAGCGTATATGGGAGCGAACCAACTTCGATATGGAAATGATGCGGGAGACCGGCATTTGCTCAGGAATAGAGAATTATTCAAGGCATCTCACGGGATTGCAGCCTGGGGAGCCGCCGGCTACGCTGATAGATTTCTTCAAGAATGAATTCTTAATTATAGTGGATGAGTCGCATATGACGATTCCACAGATCGGCGCTATGTATAATGGCGACCATTCCAGAAAGCAGACGCTGGTAGAATATGGATTCAGACTTCCGTCTGCCATGGATAACAGACCGCTGATGTTTGATGAATTTGAGCAGAAGATAGATCAGATGATGTTCGTATCTGCTACGCCAGGCAAATACGAGGCTGCACATGAGCTTATGCGAACCGAACAGATCATAAGGCCTACGGGACTGTTGGATCCTGAGATATCCGTGCGTCCTGTAGAGGGGCAGATAGATGATCTGCTGTCTGAGATAAATAAGGAAACTGCCAGGGGCAACAAGGCGCTGGTTACGACGCTGACCAAGAAAATGGCCGAAAGCCTCACGGACTATCTGAGAGAAGCTGGTGTGCGTGTAAGATATCTGCATTCTGATATAGCAGCGCTGGAGAGAACTGAGATAATAAGAGATATGCGTCTGGATGCATTTGATGTGCTGGTGGGAATCAACCTGTTAAGAGAGGGTCTGGATATTCCTGAGATCGCGCTGGTAGCGATTCTGGACGCGGACAAGGAAGGCTTCTTAAGAAGCGAGACATCGCTTATTCAGACCATAGGCCGTGCTTCACGAAATGCGGAGGGTCATGTCATCATGTATGCGGATGTAATGACGGATTCTATGAATGCGGCCATTACCGAGACCAACAGAAGACGTAAGATCCAGCAGGCATATAATGAAGAGCATGGAATCAAGCCTGCGACCATTAAGAAGGCAGTCAGGGATCTTATCAGCATCACCCATGAAGCAGAGAAGGCTGGCAAGAAATTGTCCAAGGATCCTGAGTCCATGAGCGTATCGGAATTAAAGGCATTGATTGCTAAGATTAAGCGGCAAATGGAGCGGGCGGCAACTAATCTGGATTTCGAGTCGGCTGCTCAGTTAAGAGACCAGATGCTGGAATTGCGTAAGCATTTGGATGAATGAAATATTAAAAAGAAAGTGTGTTACATAAATGGCTGCAGGAGAACAAAAATATATAAAAATAAGAGGTGCATCAGAAAATAATCTGAAGAATATCGATCTGGATATACCACGTAACGAGATGGTTGTATTTACAGGCCTGTCAGGAAGCGGCAAGTCTTCGCTGGCATTTGACACTATCTATGCAGAGGGACAGAGAAGATATATGGAGTCCCTGTCGTCCTATGCAAGGCAGTTCCTGGGTCAGATGGAGAAGCCTAAGGTAGAGTCCATCGAAGGCCTGTCTCCTGCCATATCGATAGATCAGAAGGCAACTAATAGGAATCCCCGTTCTACAGTAGGCACGGTAACGGAGATTCATGACTATCTGAGGCTTCTGTATGCCAGAGTCGGTATACCCCATTGCCCTAATTGTCATAGGGAGATAAGCAGGCAGACGGCGGATCAGATGGTGGATACGATTATGGCGCTTCCTGCCGGTACTAAGCTTATGCTCCTGGCGCCTATTGTAAGAGGACGCAAGGGCGAGCATGTCAAGCTCCTGGAGTCAGCCAGAAAGCAGGGCTTCGTGAGAGCCAGAATTGATGGCATCAATTATGATCTGGATGAAGAGATCAAGCTGGAGAAAAATAACAAGCATAATATAGATATCGTTGTAGACCGAATCGTAGTCAAGGAAGGCATAGAATCGAGGCTTACGGACTCTGTTGAGACTGTACTTAATATGGCAGACGGGCTTATGACAGTTCAGATAGTGAGCTGGCCGGAGGGAGCAGTCAGGCCGCAGACTGCAGGCACCATGAAACCGTCTGATAGTGTGGCTGTGACATCGGGTCAGCCAGCGGAATTTGCAAATGAAGACAAGGCAGTGCCTGTAGTAGATGAGAACAATGAGATGCATTTTTCATCCAGCTTCTCATGTCCTGACTGCGGTATCAGTATAGGCGAGATTGAGCCTAGAAACTTCTCATTCAATAACCCATTCGGCGCATGTCCTGTATGTGCCGGCCTGGGATATAAGATGGAATTTGACGCAGATCTCATGATCCCTGATAAGAGCCTCAGCATTAACCAGGGCGCCATTGCAGCCATGGGCTGGCAGAGTGCGAATAAGAGCACCAGCTATGCCAATGCTCTGCTGCGGGCACTGGCTAAGAAGCATAACTTCAGCCTGGATACACCATTTGAGGATTATCCTGATAAGATTAAGAAGATACTCTTATATGGCGACACGGTGAGCGTCGATGTTTATTATAAGGGACAGCGAGGCTCCGGCATATATCCTACGGTATTCGAGGGCTTGATTGAGAATGAAAACAGACGCTACAAGGAGACATTTTCTGATACTGCCAAGAAGGAATATGAGGAATTCATGCGCATAAGCCCGTGCGAGGCATGCAAGGGTATGCGTCTTAATAAGCAGAGCCTGGCTGTGACTGTGGGCGGTGCGAATATCCATGAGGTCTCCGACATGACTGTAGGTGACTGCCTCAGCTTCTTCGAAAATCTACAGCTGTCATCGTCGGGAATGGTTATCGCAGGACCTATATTAAAGGAAGTCAGATCGCGTCTTAAGTTCCTGCTGGATGTAGGCCTGGATTATCTGACACTTACAAGATATGCAGCCAGCCTCTCTGGCGGCGAGGCTCAGAGAATCAGGCTGGCCACGCAGATAGGCTCGGGACTTACGGGAGTGCTGTATATCCTGGATGAGCCTAGCATCGGTCTGCATCAGAGGGATAATGATAAGCTGCTGGCGACCCTTAAGAAGCTGAGAGATCTGGGAAATACCCTTATAGTTGTAGAGCATGACGAGGATACTATGAGACAGGCGGATACGATCGTGGACATCGGTCCTGGAGCAGGCGAGCATGGCGGTGAGGTCGTAGCCGTAGGAACAGCTGAGGAAATCATGAAATGCAAGGGCAGCATCACAGGCGACTACTTAAGCGGCCGCAGATTCATAGAGCTTCCTGACGAGAGAAGGAAGCCAACCGGCTGGATAGAGGTCAAGGGAGCTGCCGAGAATAACCTTAAGAATATCAATGTCAGATTCCCGTTGGGTGTCATGACCTGCGTTACCGGCGTATCGGGAAGCGGCAAATCCTCTCTCGTAAATGAGATCTTATATAACAGCCTGGCCAAGACTCTGAACAGAGCCAGAACTATTCCAGGCAAACACAAATGCATAGAAGGCACGGATCAGCTCGATAAGGTAATCTGCATTGACCAGAGTCCTATTGGCAGAACTCCGAGGTCCAATCCTGCGACATATACGGGAGTATTTGACCTGATCAGGGATCTATTTGCCCAGACAACAGATGCTAAGGTACGCGGCTATGACAAGGGCAGGTTCAGCTTCAATGTCAAGGGCGGCAGATGCGAGGCCTGCGCAGGCGACGGCATTATTAAGATCGAGATGCATTTCCTCCCAGACGTATATGTAAAATGTGATACGTGTCACGGCCAGCGCTACAACAGGGAGACTCTCGAGGTTAAATATAAGGGCAAGAGTATCTATGATGTACTGGATATGACGATCGAGGATGCCATGGAATTTTTCGAAAATGTGCCTAAGATTTATTCTAAGATCAAGACCTTGTATGAGGTAGGTCTCGGATATATCAGGCTGGGACAGTCTTCTACGACCCTGTCTGGCGGCGAGGCACAGCGAGTTAAGCTGGCGACAGAATTAAGCAGGAGGCCTACAGGCCGCACGATGTATATCCTTGATGAGCCGACGACAGGACTTCATTTCGAGGATGTGAGCAAGCTGGTAACGATCCTGAGACGCCTGTCGGATGGCGGCAACAGCGTGGTCGTAATCGAGCATAATCTCGAGGTTATCAAGGTCGCAGATTATATCATTGATATGGGACCTGAGGGCGGCAAACGCGGCGGCACAGTGATAGCTAAGGGGACACCGGAAGAAGTTGCGAAATCGGAGGTAAGCTATACCGGCAAATATCTTAAGAAGTATCTTGCCTGATAATTTATAAAGAAGTAACTATTCGGCGCTGCATTTGCGATAAGTAAATTCGCAGGGCACTAGATAGTCACTAAAAAATAACTTGCAATATTGCCGTAAAAACTTGATAATTAGGACATTATGTCAGAAATTAAAATTGTTGAAGTAAATACCAGAATAAAATCACAGCTGAAAAAATTCGTAGAATTTCCTAATAAGATGTATAAGGATGTGCCTCAGTTCGTGCCGGCCTTTTATGGGGATGATATGGCAGACTGGGGCGATAAGAATCCCGCATATCAATACTGCGAGGCTAAGGCGTTTCTGGCCTATAAGGGCGAGGAAATAGTAGGCCGTATAGGAGCCATTTTGAGCAAAAGATCCAATGAGACCTGGGGCCATAACAGAATGCGTTTTACCCAGGTGGATTTTATAGATGATCATGAAGTGTCTAAGGCGTTATTTGACGCTATGGAAAACTGGGCCCGGGAGAAGGGCTGCACAGAGGTGCACGGACCGTTAGGTTTCTGCGATATGGACAGGGAAGGTATGCTGGTTGAGGGATTCGATAAGCGCAATATGTTTATCACTTATTACAACTATCCTTATTACAACGAGCATATGACGAGGCTGGGTTATACTAAGGATGTCGATTGGGTCGAGTTTAAGATAAATGTTCCTAAGGAAGGCGATGAGGTATATCAGAAGATACACAAGATCGCTCAGAGAGTCATGGAGCGGGGCAGCTATCATAAGGCACAGCTCACGAAGCATTCGCAGTTTAAGCCGTATATAAAGAAGGTATTTGAGCTGGTAAATGTAGCATATGCACAGCTCTATGGAGTTGTGGAGCTGGTTCCAGATCAGATCGAAAAATATGCTGGTAAATTTGCACCGCTGGTTAATCCCGAATATTGCTGTCTTGTTTTAGATGAAAATGAGGAGCTGGCAGGGTTCGGAGTATGCGCCCCATCGGTCGCATCTGCCATTAAGAAAAGCAACGGCCGATTATTCCCGACGGGATGGATCGGTATCTTAAGAGCCCTCAGGAAGAATACAGCAGTGGATCTCTTGCTTATCGCAGTGCGTCCAGAGTTGCAGAATAGAGGAATCAACGCTGTGATTATTGATCATATCATGCAGAGCTGCATAAAAAATGGCATTGAATATGCCGAGAGCGGCCCGCACCTGGAGGTTAATTCCAAGGTTATAAGCCAGTGGAAGGAATTCAACGCAGAGCTGCATAAGAGGCGCAGATGTTATGTTAAGCAGCTGACCGCCACAGAATAAATTGCGAGGGCTTCCGCGCACGTCGAGTCTGTCGGCATACACAGCGCAGCCAGCTAAAGCAGAAAAACACTATACATTTGCACGGAGACTAATTATGAATCGCATCGAAGAAGCAATTATATATGCAACCATTATGCATCAGGGCAAGGTACGCAAGATCGGCGGCACGCCATTCATCCTGCATCCGCTGGAAGTAGCGCAGATCATCGCCACCATGACCGATGATGAGGAAGTCATAACCGCCGGCGTTCTGCATGACATCGTTGAAGATACTGACGGAACGCTGTCTGAGATCACTGCCAGATTCGGCGACAGGGTTGCTGCCATAGTCGCTTCAGAGACAGAGGTGCGCACACCAGGGGAGGATAAGAAGCTCTCATGGCAGAGCCGGAAGGAGGAATCCATCGCTGTACTGAAGAATTCCAGAGACATGGGCGTAAAGATGCTCTGGCTGGCAGATAAGCTGTCAAATATACGCTCTCTGGCTGACAATTACAGCGAAAAAGGCGATGCAATCTGGCAGCAAATGAATCAAAATGACCCGAAGATGCATCACTGGTATTACAGAACCATTGCCGAAATTCTGGAAATGGATCTTAACAGAACAGGTGCATTCAAGGAATTTCTCAAGCATATTAATTTCATATGGCCTGGAACATTTGAAAGCGAGAAAGAAAGATACAAGAAATTGCGTTCGTATTCTGTGGATGGCTGCAAGGTGGTCGGTCAGGGCTCTAAGGGAACTGTCTACAGATATGACGACGAGCTGATAATCAAGGTATACAACAGCAATAATACATATAAGGAAATAGAGCGGGAAAATTATCTCGCACGAAAGGCATTCATCGCGGGCATACCGACTGCGATATCATTTGGCATAGTTACTGTGGGCGATCGATATGGCTCCATGTTTGAGCTTCTTAATTCCTGCTCTGTATCACAACTGATTGCAAGAGATCCCGACAGAGTAGAATTCTATGGCAAGCTCATGGCCGACCTGGCTCATACCATTCACAGCACAAATGCTGTCGGCATGTCTCTCCCGAATTATACCGAGGAAGTCTATCAATGGATTGAGGGCGGCGTTGCCCACGTTGATGATAAACTAACTCAGAAACTCCGGCAGTTAATAACTGACATGCAGCATCCTGATACCATGATTCACGGAGATTTTCATACTGGTAATGTCATGATTCAGGACGGAGAACCGATACTTATCGACATGGACAATTTGTCTACATGTAATCCTATCGTGGAGATAAGCGGTCTGTATATGTTCTATGTAGGATTCGGGGAGCTAAACAGAGAGGTTATTGAGTCCTTTATGGGATTTTCATACGAAACATCTAAGGAATTCTTCTCGCAATTTATGAGAGCATATCTTAATACGGATGACGATGCCCGCATCCGGGAAGTTACCGATAAGGCGGCTCTTCTTACATATGCCCGCCTTGTAAGACGCATCTATAAAAAGGGCACCAACCTGTCCCAGGAAGATGCCGCTGCAAGGGATTATTACATGGACAAGATATATAAGCTGGCAGATAAGGTTCAAGATCTGAATATATGATCAGAGTACTCATTAGCAGTACTATCGTGCAGATCTTACTTATATTTCAAAAAAACAATTTTCCCCTTTGCTGCAATTGAATGATGCTTACACGTAAATGGTTTGTAATCAAATGACTAAAATAAACGAAGCTGATATAACAGATAAAAAATTCCTGCCTATGAGCATGAAAGATATGAAGGAGCGGGGCTGGACGCAGCCCGATTTTGTATATGTCATAGGTGACGCATATATAGATCATTCTTCCTTCGGACCTGCGATCATCAGCAGGGTGCTTGAGGCGCACGGATATAAAGTGGCGATTATTGCCCAGCCTGACTGGACGGACGAGAACAGCATATCTGTGTTCGGCGAGCCCCGCCTGGGATTTCTCGTCAGCGCCGGCAACATGGACTCCATGGTTAATCATTATACGGTCAATAAGAAGCCTCGCTCGACGGATGCGTATACGCCTGGCGGCAAGGCAGGGAAACGTCCTGACTACGCCACGATAGTTTACTGTAATCTGATTAACCGCAAATACAAAAATGTGCCTGTAATCATCGGCGGAATCGAGGCGAGCCTCAGAAGATTGGCTCATTATGATTACTGGTCAGGCAAATTAAAACGTTCCATTTTGTTGGATTCGGGAGCAGATCTCCTGATTTATGGAATGGGCGAGCTGTCCATCGTAGATATAGCAGATGCATTGGACGGTGGCATAGCAGTCTCAGATATTACATATGTTCCTGGGACGGTCTATAAGACCCGTGATACCGGCAATGTATTAGAAGGAATAGAGCTGCCGGATTATGATTCCATGAAGGCGGATAAGCTTAAATATGCTGAGAGCTTCTATAAGCAGTATTGCAACGCGGACTTCGCCTCGGGTAAGCCATTGATCGAAAAATATGGCGAGCACAGATATATTGTTCAAAATCCGCCGCAGCGCCCGCTTACTACTGAGGAACTTGATGAAGTATATGAGCTGCCATATATGAATACATATCATCCGTCCTATGAGAAGGACGGCGGTGTTCCAGCCATTTCAGAGATAAAGTTTTCGCTAACCAGCAACAGAGGATGCTTCGGCGGCTGCAGCTTCTGCGCTCTTACATTTCATCAAGGACGTATAGTTCAGGTCAGAAGCCATAAGTCACTGATAGAAGAAGCCGTGAGAATGACGCATGACCCTGATTTCAAGGGATATATTCATGATGTAGGCGGCCCTACTGCCAACTTCAGAGCACCGGCATGCAGTAAACAGTCAGAGCATGGAGCCTGCCCTAATAAGCAGTGCCTGTTTCCTCAGCCCTGCAAGAATCTCAATGCATCCCATGATGACTATATAGCATTGCTGAGAAAATTAAGGCAGATTCCGGGAGTTAAGAAGGTATTCATCCGTTCAGGAATAAGATTTGACTATGTCCTGGCGGATAAGAAGGATGATTTTCTGAGGGAGCTGTGCAAATATCATGTAAGCGGCCAGCTGCGTGTGGCACCTGAGCATGTAAGCGACAACGTGCTTAAGCTCATGGGCAAGCCGTCTAACAGTGTATATCAGGAATTCTGCCGCCGATTTGATAAGATCAACAAGCAGTGCGGCAAGGAACAATATATAGTGCCATATCTTATCTCATCTCATCCGGGCTCGACGCTCAAGGATGCCATCGCGCTGGCAGAGTCAGTAAGGGACATGGGATATATGCCGGAGCAGGTGCAGGATTTCTATCCGACACCATCTACAATCTCGACGGTGATGTATTATACCGGTGTTGACCCGCGCACTATGACGCCTGTATACATTCCAGACAGTGTGCATGAGAAAGCCATGCAGAGAGCGTTGATCCAATACAGAAAGCCAGAAAATTATGACCTCGTCAAGGAAGCGCTTATAAAGGCAGGAAGAGAAGATCTGATCGGATTTGATAAGAGCAAATGTCTGATTCCGCCTAGAAAGATTAATACTGGCAAGGCAGCATCAGGTGTGAAGATGGGTGGAGCTGCCAGAGGTAAGGTAGCAGCAGGCAAGAAGACAGGTGAAGCCGCTGGAGGCAAGGCTGCAGTAGACAAGAAAATGAGCGGAGGATCTGCCAGAGGTAAGAACGGCAGCAGAATGAATGGCAAGAATTCAAGACATAAGGGTGTGGGGCATCATTAATTAATAATAGCACTTCTGTGTCGTGAACCCTGGCGCGCGGATACTATGAGAAAACAATCAGCGAAGGCGTTTTCGAATAGTGTCCGTGCCGCCAGGGTTATTCTAATTTAGCATTACTAATCAATAAGCATATAACCGATTGATTTCGCGATACTGTCAGAAATCTATGGGACGAGATCTAACGTCTCGAAGATCTGTGTCACGATAGCCTGATATTCAGAAGCCCCTTGATTTTTCATCATACGCTTCAGCAGCTTATCGCTGTCTACGAAGCGCTTGCCCAGATTAGCCCAGATCTCTTTCATGTGACGGACAGCATCCTTCTCGCCGCTGAAGATAGTCAGATATCCTTCATAGATTTCATCCACGAATCTATGGAGGCTGGCACGGGTGTCAGCCAGATGAACCCCTTTTATCTCGCAGGCCAGATCTGGCCTTGCCAGCAGTCCCCGACCAATCATGACTGTATTAACCTCAGGGAATCTGCGGGCCACCTCATCAAGACATGACATATTCCAGATATCGCCGTTATAGCACAGAATAGGTCTGAGACGGCCGCCGTCTATATTATATGCTGCTTCAAAGGCCTCAAGATGTGTGAATCCGTCATAGAACTCACGCCTTAAGCGCGGATGAATGATGAACTCACACATGGGATATTTGACATAGATATCAAGTATCCTCGGCCAATCTTCTATATTATTGAAGCCTATCCTGGTTTTTATTGACACGGGAACGTCGGCCTTTTCATATATTTCACTCAGAAATCTGTCCAGCTCATCAGGAAACTGCAGCATGCCGCTGCCGCGTTTCTTGCCAGTGACTGTGCCTGACGGACAGCCGAGATTAATATTTACCTCCGAATATCCGAAGTCCTTCAGCTGCCCGATCATATCGAGAATCTCTGATGATTGATTGGAAATCAGCTGCGGAATCAGAGTGATGCCTGTGTTATTATCAGGATTAATATCTCGCAGAATCTTATAATTCATCCTCTTGGCAGCGGGAATAAAGGGCGTGAAATATCTGTCGATACATCCAAAATTATGATAGAAGGCATTTCTTACGAGATGTCCTGTTATTCCTTCCATAGGCGCAAGATATAATTGCATGATATTCTCCATAATAGCTTTGAAATTAAGCCGATTCTATTAATAATTTTAGTTTTTCGAGAAAGCAAGGTACGTAGTAACCAGAGTATAATATGAGTCAAAAGTCCTGCTGAACCGTGCATTACAATACACGCCGATGGCAAACATACAATGACCAGTGGATACTATATAACATGTCTGCTGAGCCAGGCATCATAATACATGCCGCTGCCAATTACAGCATCTGAGCAGAGCATAATCTTGCATACTCGCCGCCCTGAGCCAGGAGCTCCTCGTGAGTTCCAGTTTCCATGATACGATTATTGTCGATGACAGCAATCTTGTCAGCATTTCTGATAGTGCTTAATCTGTGAGCAATTATTATTGATGTCCTGCCCTTGGCCAGTTCGTCAAATGCATGCTGAATCTTGCTCTCTGTCACGGAATCCAGTGCGCTGGTTGCTTCATCAAGGATGATGACAGGCGGATTCTTGAGAAATACCCTGGCAATTCCGATACGTTGCTTCTGACCGCCCGACAGCCTGACACCGCGCTCTCCGATATAAGAATTATATCCGTCAGGCATTTTCATAATCTCGTCATGAATCTCGGCTCTTACGGCCGCGCTGACCACATCCTCGTAGGATGCGTCAGGATTACCATAGGCGATATTATCGTAAATAGTACCAGCGAACATAAACACATCCTGCTGTACGATGCCGATATTCTTCCTAAGAGAGTATTGCGTCACATCTCGGATATCGATACCATCGATAAGTATGCAGCCTGAATTAACATCATAAAATCTCGGTATCAGATGACAAAGAGTCGTCTTTCCGCCGCCTGACGGGCCTACTACGGCGAAGCAGCTGCCTGCAGGTATATCAATGCAGATATCATTTAAAATCTCATGCTCAGGATTTTGAATATCATTTGCCGTATGAACATGGGTCTCGTTGTATCTGAAATTAACATGATCGAATACTATATGCCCCTTCACATCGCTCAGAACAGCGGCATTGTCCGCATCGGCGACCTCGGGGTCTGTGCGCATTATCTCCACGAACCGCTTGAAGCCTGCCATGCCGGCTATATATTGCTCCACGAAATTAACGAGCTTGCGGATAGGAGTAAGAAATGTTGAGACATACAGCGTGAAGGTCACCAGCCCTATATAATCCAGGGAGCCCTTCATTATAAAGTATCCGCCTGCCATAATGACTAGGACTGACATTATACTGAGCACGAATTCCATGCCAGCATGAAATACCGCCATTGCCTTATAATACCCACGTTTGGAGTCTACATAGAGCAGATTTGTGGCTTCGAATTTGCGGAGCTCTTCCTGTTCCATGGCAAATGCTTTGGCTGTACGGATTCCTGAGAACCCAGATTCAATAGAAGTATTGATCTGTGCTGCCTGAGCCTTAACACCGATGCTGGCAGTGGACATTTTCCGCCTTAAGAAGATAGTAAAAACGACAAACACAGGGACTGCGGCGAATACTATGACGGCCAGCTTCCATTCAATCGTACACAGAATCGCGAATGCGCCCCCGATGGTGATACCGGAGATGAGCAGATCCTCCGGACCATGATGAGCCAGCTCGGCGATCTCGAATAAATCCGTTGTAACACGGCTCATAAGCTGACCGGTTCTGTTCTTATCGAAGAAGCTGAAGCTGAGGGTTTCGATATGGGCAAATAATTCACGGCGCATGTCGGCTTCCATATAAACGCCCATTCTGTGTCCCCAATAGGTGATGATGAAATACAGCACAGAGCGAACTATATATGCAGCCACGATGACAGCCATGACGGTGAAGAAGGTTTTAAATAAACCCTCGGGAAGATAATATTCCATGCATTTTTTTGAAATATATGGAAATAAAAGGTCAACCGCCGACACTGCCAGAGCGCAGACCATGTCCAAAAGGAATAGGCCCATGTGCCCTTTATAATGCTGTAGGAACAGCTTCAGCGTGGATGAATTTTTGTAATCGAAATTTTTCTTTTCTGACATGATTATTAAGACAGTACTCCCAGAGCCACCGCGATTATGATGATGGCGATGATGGCCAGTGAACACAGAACTGTTCCAATGATGCATAAAATCTTGGCAGGCAGCTGCAGCTTGTGATAACCGATTCTTTCGGATTCACCATTTAATACAAGACCTACAACAGAGCCTACCAGCATAATCGGTACGCAGCAGAATACTATGGACAGGATTCCTAAAACAAATGCAGCAGTAGCCCGGGATGCGGGAGTCACTCTTACATATCTTTTGTTTTTGTGTTTTCTATATTCAGACAAAATTATCGTTCCTTTCATATGTAACTGTCAGCAATCTGACTGAACCACTGTTTGCCCTGGCTCTACAGAATGTGTGAGCCATACATTTCCGCCTATTACACAGTTATCACCTATATAAACATCGCCGCCCAGTATAGTTGCACCGGCATAGATTACAACATTATTGCCGATGTTCGGATGACGCTTGATTCCCTTAACAAGTGTGCCGTCATCTGCCACCGGGAAGCTCTTAGCGCCCAGCGTTACATGCTGATAGAGCTTGACATTTTCACCGATGACACAGGTTTCGCCGATAACAACGCCTGTTCCGTGGTCAATGAAGAAATGTCGGCCAATCGCAGCGCCCGGATGGATGTCGATGCCCGTTTTTCTGTGAGCATACTCAGACATGAGTCTTGCTACCGTTCCCTGTCCCATCATATATAATTCGTGAGCGATTCGATGGGTGCCGATAGCGATAAATGCAGGATAGGCCAGTATTATCTCATCTATGCTCTGGGCAGCCGGGTCGCCCTCATATCCTGCCATAACATCAGATTGCAGCAGCACATAGATGTCCGGCATCTTATCTATCAGCTTCTGCGTGATTATCTCAGCTTCATGTCGGCTCATATTTTTGAGCAAAGCATTTATAAGATAATCGCTGCCGATTCTAAGAGCCATATTTCTTAAATCCTCGCATGACTCCGTAAATAATTCTGGATATTTTCTGTAAGTCGGGAACATAGAGTCTAGATAATACAGCAACGCCTGTTCTATATTCCGCTGAAAACCGGCATAATCAGCATTGAAGTTATGCTCTGTACAAGTGCTTAATTTTTCTAATTTATCAGATACAATATTATAATTCATGATCAGAATTCTTTCTGTTATTAATTATTAAGAAGATATATACAAATCGCTGAACCTCGCGGCACGCAGTGCATCGCACCTGATTTGCAGATATTTATCTTAGCATATAATCAGAGAATTGCCAGCTGTTATTGATGTGAGCGGCAACTTTTGAACCAGTTTGTACTTTTGTAATACAATCGGCATAGTGCACAAATGCCATATAAGCCGACTTTACAAATTTATCAAAAATGCATACGGTGTCTTGAGAGGAAAAGCACATTATGTTAGTATACACGGACGGGAAAAATCTCTGTGTTGTATAAAATAAAAAAATAAATGTTTTTTATTAAAAACATACAAACAGGGCAGCTATTATAAATAGCTGAAATAAATATTAACGAGTTGGACGTATGAATACAGTAAATGTTAGAGCATATGGCAAGGTGAATCTGGGGCTGGATGTAACGGGCCGCAGAGCTGATGGATATCATCTGGTGAGGATGATCATGCAGACGGTGAATGTCTGTGATGAGCTGACTATTTCTGCAGAGCCGGTTTCTGCAGAAGAATCTGAGCTGCAGCCGTTGATTGATGCAAACGGGGATTTATCTGATGCACATAATGCGGCAAATGGGCGGGAAGAGAGCCCATTTTTGATTTCACTTGAGTGCAATGTGCCAGACGTTCCGACGGATAATAAAAATATCGCATATAAGGCAGCTGAAATCATTTGCCGGGAATACGGCATCAGTGCCCATATTCATATTAATATAAATAAGAATATACCTGCTGCGGCGGGCATGGCCGGCGGTTCGGCCGATGGGGCGGCAGTTATCAGAGGACTTGATGAAATATTTGCCCTGCACATGAGTGAGGAACAGAAGGATAACATCGCACTAAGACTAGGTGCTGACGTGCCGTTTTGCCTGAGACACGGAACGTATCTGGCAGAGGGAATCGGAGAGGTGCTGACGCGGGTATCGGATCTGCCCCATTGCTATATGGTTATCGTGAAACCAGATTTTGGGGTTTCTACTCCGTGGGCTTACAAGGCATTGGATGAGTATATTAAGACACACTCAGACGATGCCGGCAGCATGCATCCTGATATAGACCGGCTGATAGCTGCACTTGATGAGGGTAGCATTTCGAAAATCGCCGGCAGTATGGGCAATATTTTAGAAATAGTCACGATTGAAGCTAATCCACAGATTCAGGAAATAAAGGACAGCTTAGAACGATTCGGAGCCATAAGAGCGCTTATGAGCGGCTCAGGACCGACAGTATTTGGAATATTTGAAGAGGAAACAGCAGCCGATGAGGCAATAGCATTCTTTTCGGGGAGGGAATATGGCAAATTTAAAGTTGAGTTTTGATGAATATATTCCTCTTAGGGATATAGTTTTTAAGACTCTGCGTGAGGCAATTATTACAGGAGAACTGAAGCCGGGCGAGCATTTGATGGAGATCAAGCTGGCAAATGAAATGGGAGTCTCCAGAACGCCGGTGAGAGAAGCAATCAAGAAATTAGAGCAGGAAGGCATGGTCATAATGACTGCCCGTAAGGGTGCTGAGGTAGCATCAATCAATGCTAAGGATCTGAAGGAGGTACTTGAGATCAGAAGGGCATTGGAGAGCCTGGCATGTCAGCTGGCATGTCAGCATGTGACGGACGATGATATAAAAGAGCTTGGGAACATTAATGATGAGATAAAGCAGGCAATCGTTGAGAATAATCCTGAGAAGATCGCGCATTTGGATGTAAAATTCCATGCATATATTCTTGAAATGTCCCAGAATTCCAGACTCATAACCGAGGTCAGCCATCTGAAGGAACATGTATACAGATACAGACGTGAATATATCGAAGATCTGAAAAATAAAAATGCCATAACTGATGAGCATGCCAAGATAATAGCAGATCTTGCAAGAAAAAATGAGAAGGGCGTCAAGAAGGACATAGAGCATCACATTGAGACCCAGGAGAAATACATTCTCAGTACGCTTAAGTGATGTGGATGCTTGCATGTTGCAAATTTAGATGATAGAATGAGTCGGTTACACGGGAGGTAAATAAAACATGCCAGTTTGGACTATTATTTTATTAATTGTGCTTGCTCTTCTTATTGCAGCATTCATTGTATTGATGATCACAGGCCGAAAGAGACAGAAGAAGCAGGAAGAACAGACAGCAGAGCTTGCTAAGGCTGCACAGACCATCAATCTGTTCATTATTGATATGAAGAAACTGAAGATGAAGGATTCCGGGCTTCCTAAGATCGTGCAGGATTCTACACCGAAGCTTGCAAGATTATCTAAGATGCCGGTGCTCAAGGTTAAGGCCGGTAACAGGGTAATGAGTCTGGTATGCGATCCTGAAGTATATAAGACACTGCTTCCTAAGCAGGAAGTCAAGGCGAAGGTGTCTGGAATATACGTTCTTTCAGCTAAATATATCAGAGGACCTAAGATCGAAGGCGGAGTTGAAGCTAAGAAGCAGAAGAAGGTTGACAAATTCTTAGATAAGCTCAGATAGAAGCAAATATTAAATAAGAGTATTTATTAAAAGACTGCATTGTCAGTGGAATTAACCACGGCAAGCAGTCTTTTTTTGTAACCATGAGGACACAAAATCTTCACACTAATTGTTAGCACTCACTATTGACGAGTGCTAACAAGAGAGGTATAATGCAATCGTCAAAAGGAAATGAGAGTTATCCAGATGACAAGAGAAACTGATTAAAATGATTACAGCCGATCTTAAGAGACGGCGAACAGATAATAGGAGGAAATTAATTATGATGACAATGCCAAGTATTTTTAACAATGATATTTTTGATACATTTATGGACGATTTCGGATTTGCAAGACCACAGTACAAACGCCAGGCTAATCCATCAGGAATTATGAAAACTGATATTAAGGAGAGCAAGGAAGGCTTTGAACTGAAGATCGATCTTCCTGGTTATGAGAAGGAGAATATCGAAGCAACCATTAAGGATGGTTATATGACCATTAAAGCTAACGAGAAGAAGACCAACGAAGAGAAGAATGAAGAGGGCAAGGTAATCAGAAGCGAGAGATATTCTGGAACCTGCAGCAGATCCTTCTACGTAGGTGAGGAACTCACACAGCAGGATATCAAGGCCAAATTTACAAATGGCGTGCTGACAGTATTCGTTCCTAAGAAGGAGGCTCAGCCTAAGGTAGATGAAGAGAAATTCATAGCTATCGAGGGCTAAATAGCGAAATAGATAATTGGACGGCATAGCCGACAGTTGTTTGAAGGAAGCGGGAATGTTCGTCATGAACTTCCCGCTTCATCTTTAAAACGGGCGGATCATGGATGCACTGCTGAATTGCTTTGCGCCGTCCCGTCGCATAAGCAATCCGGTTGCATATAGCGTCAAGTGTGACGGATTGTTTAAAAAGTACAGGAGGTTTTGCATATGGATAGAAATTTGTATGATGTCCTGGGTGTAAAGAAAGATGCCGATGCCAAAACCATTAAGAGCGCGTACAGGAAATTAGCTAAGAAATATCATCCGGATACGAATCCGGATAATAAGGAAGCTGAAAGGAAATTTAAAGAAGTATCGGAGGCTTACGAGATCCTCTCGGATGAAAAGAAGAGGAAGCTATATGATAAATTTGGCAAGGCTGCATTTGACGGAAGCATGGGACCCGATCCTGAGAAGACTTATCAGCAGGGCGCATGGAACAGCAGCTCTGGCAATGGCAATTGGAATGGAAACGGCCAGTATTCAAATGGAACCTATCATTATTATCAGGGAGATCCTGATGATATTTTAAAGAACATATTCGGAGGCGGATTTGGATTTGACGGATTCGGATTCGGCAAAGAGCCGTTTGGCAGAAAGACTTCAAGCCGAAGGAAAGGCCGTACATTTGACGAAGGCTTCTACGAAGAGCCGAAGGCGGCTGATTATACCAGCGAGATAGATATAACCTTTAAGGAGGCGGCGCTGGGCTGCGAGAAGGTTTTGAATTTTAATAATGCGGAGGTAGGTTCTCTGTCAGTTAAGATCCCGGCTGGAATCGATGAAGGTCAGAGCATCCGTCTGAAGGGCAAGGGTCAGAAAGGCGCCAATGGCATAAATGGCGATCTGATGCTTAAGGTTCATATTCTGGACGATAGGAATTATTCGAGAAAGGGTAACGACGTCTATATCACACAGAATATTCCATTTAAGACCGCGGCATTGGGCGGCGAGGCTACATTTGAGACATTATACGGTCCCGTCAAATGCAATGTTCCTGCAGGTACTCAGGCAGGAGCTAAGATAAGGCTGAAGAAAAAAGGCATAGTCTCGCTTAAAAATAAGGCAAATTATGGCGATGAGTATGTAATTATCCAGATTAAGGTTCCTAGAAATCTTACACCTGAACAGAAAGAAATAATAAGGCAGCTCCCTGCGTAAGGGGCTGCCTAAGTTTATATAATGGTAACTATTTAGAATCACATTACAGAAAACATGCCGCAAATAGCAATCATGCCATGGATAAAGAATCCGGCAAATATTTTTACAATACCTTCTGTGTTACGGTATCAATGTCGAGATTAAGTACATTTGATGCAAATGCGCGGAAGCTGTCTGGTACGTCGGAGACGAAGAACTGATGGTCTGACGGCTGCGCAGGTGTATCAGATGCTATGCCATGTTCGGCCAATAATGCCTTAAGAGCTATAGCTGTAGTATATGCAGGATTTACCAGCTTAATTGATTTCGCTGCAGAATTCTGATGAACTGCATCACATTGCTGTAAGGAAACTGCCTGAACCGGTTTGCCATTGACTGCTTCTCTATGAACGGATTTGCTGCTGTAATCTGCTGCATCTGCATATGTTCCGCCTATCTCCCGGGCAATAACCGTGCGAATCAGCGGATAGTGAGTACAGCCCAGCACCAGGGTATCAATATCATTTTCCTCAATCATATCATCCAGATATCTATGAATCATCTCGACAGTTACATTGTCATCCAGCATGCCTTCCTCAACGAGCGGACAGAATAAAGGGCAGGCCTTGCCGAATACCTGGGCGGATGGCATGATCTCCTTTATATATCTGTCATATAATCCGCTGGCGATAGTGCCTACCGTGCCTATAACGCCGATCCTGCCTGATACTGTAGCATGAACTGCAGCATCAGCCCCAGGCTTCACAACTCCGATTACGGGAATATCCGTGGTGGCCTGTACTGCGTCGAGGGCCATGGCGGATGCAGTATTGCATGCGATAACGATGGCCTTAACGTGCCGCGAAATTAAAAATTCGCTGATCTGTTTCGAATATCTGATAATAGTTTCAGGAGACTTATTGCCATATGGAACTCTGGCTGTGTCTCCGAAATATATGATTTTTTCATTTGGAAGATTCCTGAAGATCTCTCTTGCGACAGTCAGACCGCCGACGCCGGAATCAAATACACCTATCGGTAAATTTTTAGTATCCATGTATTAAATAACCTCTGAAGCATTCTGCTTCATATGTTCCTGAATTACATTCTTGACTCTGTCAGGCAGGTCACTTATCTCCTGCTGAGTTAATGACTTCGTCTCGATCGGCTCACAGAATTCTATAACCGCGCGATGCGGCTTAAAAAATGGCTTGTGGTCGTCAAATATATCGCCGGTTCCGTTAATTGCAACAGGGATGATGCGCACACCGGCCTTGGTTGCGATCTTAAATGTTCCGTTGTGAAATGGAAGAAGCTCCCCCTCTGTACGGCTTCGGGTTCCTTCAGGATAAACCAGCATCGAGATGCCGTTTTTGAGATGATCGACACACTGGAGCACGCATTTGAGACCCTGACGATGATCCTTTCTATCCAAAAGGACACTGTATACAGAAGTAATCCACCAGCTAATGAGGGGATAAGACTTGAGTTCGATCTTCGCAAGAGCGCCTGTGAGTCCCTTGAAAGCTGGATATATAAGGATTACATCAAAAAGGCTCCTGTGATTAGAAACAAATACTACTGCATCGCCGTCCTCCGGCAGGTATTCGAGGCCCTTATACAGAGCTCTCGCGCCGACGGAGAAGGCCCAGAATCTAAATCCCAGCTGCACAAATCTCAGAGCAAACCGGTCGCCCTTCTTTTTATTGAATTTTCTGACTATTAAGTAGTAAGGGTAAGCAAATATACTGGCAATAGCGATAATGATCGTAGCTATTGCAAAAAATATCAAGTAAATCATAACGGAAGCATTTTAGCATCAGACAAATGCATGTGCAAGAACTAACTGGGCATCCCGCGCTGCCAGGTCTTGAGAAAACTTTATCTTATGGTATAATCACAGTTACGTTTTAACCGTAATAAATTCAACTGGGCAGCTCTGCGCCGTCCCGGCGCAGGGCTGCCAACTTTCATACTTGTATATGTCAAATGATCGACATGATATTTAACTCCGAAGTGACGAGAAAGCTTCGGGGAGAGGAGGATAAATTGTACGAGAAAGTTTTTACGGACTTAAATTTCACTGAGAGAGAGAAGAAGGTCGAGCAGTTCTGGAAGGACAAGGAGATCTTCGAGCAGAGCATGAAGCAGCGAGCCGGCTGCCCGCAGTACATGTTCTATGACGGACCACCGACGGCTAATGGCAAGCCTCATATCGGACACGTTCTGACACGTGTTATCAAGGATCTTATTCCGAGATACTGGACCATGAAGGGCTACGAGGTTCCTAGAAAGGCAGGATGGGATACACACGGACTTCCTGTTGAGATCGAGGTTGAGAAGTTATTGAACCTGGATGGCAAGGAGCAGATCGAGCAGTACGGTATCGATCCATTTATTCAGAAATGTAAAGAAAGCGTATGGAAATACAAAGGAATGTGGGAAGACTTCAGCAGCACGGTTGGATTCTGGGCTGACATGGAGCATCCTTATGTTACATACGAGAATGATTATATAGAATCAGAGTGGTGGTCACTCAAACAGATCTGGGAGAAAGGTCTCTTATATAAAGGATATAAGATCGTTCCTTACTGCCCGAGATGCGGCACCCCTCTGTCCAGTCACGAGGTTGCTCAGGGTTATAAGGATGTTAAGGAGAGAACAGCCATCGCCAAGTTCAAGGTATCCGGCGAGAATGCATATTTCCTGGCATGGACCACAACACCATGGACACTGCCATCTAACGTGGCACTCTGCGTAAATCCTAATGAGACCTATGTTAAGGTTCAGCAGGGAGATGAGTTCTACTATATGGCAGAGGCTCTTCTTAATAAGGTTCTGGGCGAGGATTATACTATCATCAAGAAGTACAAGGGTTCAGACCTTGAGTATAAGGAATACCATCCGCTTCTTGACTGCGTAGATTATTCTAATGTTAAGGGCAAATGTCACTACATTGTCTGCGACAGCTACGTAACCATGGATGATGGTACCGGTATCGTTCATATCGCGCCTGCATTTGGTGAAGACGACTCACGTGTAGGCAAGAAATATAATTTGCCATTTGTTCAATATGTTGATAGCAAGGGCTGCATGACCAAGGAGACACCTTGGGAGGGAGTATTTGTCAAGAAGGCAGATCCTCTCGTACTCGAGGAGTTAAAGAGCAAGAACCGTCTGTTCTCAGCACCTATGATGGAGCATAGCTATCCATTCTGCTGGAGATGCGATACACCGCTTATCTACTATGCCCGTGAGAGCTGGTTTATCAAGATGACGGCGGTTAAGGATGATCTGGTTCGCAACAATAATACTGTTAACTGGATTCCTGATTCTATCGGTAAGGGCCGTTTCGGCAGCTGGCTGGAGAATGTTCAGGACTGGGGTCTGAGCCGTAACCGTTATTGGGGAACTCCTCTTAATATCTGGGAGTGCGAATGCGGCAAGCAGCACAGTATCGGAAGCATCGAAGAGCTAAAGAGCATGTCTCCGAATTGCCCTGATGATATTGAGCTTCACAGGCCATATATTGATGAGGTTACGATTACCTGCCCTGACTGCGGCAAGCAGATGCACAGAGTTCCTGAGGTTATCGACTGCTGGTATGATTCAGGTTCGATGCCATTTGCACAGTATCATTATCCGTTCGAGAATCAGGAACTGTTCAAGGCTCATTTCCCTGCAGACTTCATCTCAGAGGCTGTTGACCAGACCAGAGGATGGTTCTATTCATTGATGGCTATCTCAACCCTGGTATTTAATCAGGCTCCTTATAAGAATGTTATCGTTCTGGGCCATGTTATGGACAAGGATGGTAAGAAGATGAGTAAGTCCAAGGGCAATGCGGTTGACCCATTTGACGCACTCGAAAAATACGGCGCAGATGCCATCAGATGGTACTTCTACACCAACTCGGCGCCATGGCTTCCATCGAGATTCTACGGCGATGCAGTTATGGAAGGCCAGCGTAAGTTCTTAGGAACACTGTGGAATACATATGCATTCTATGTTCTGTATGCCAATATTGATAACTTCAGCCCGGCTAATTACAAGTTAGAGCCTGAGAAGCTCCCTGTAATGGATCGCTGGATTCTGTCTAAACTCAATACAGTTGTTAAGACTGTTGACGAATGCATGCAGAATTACAAGATCCCTGAGTCATGCCGCGCGCTGCAGGAGTTTGTGGATGACCTGAGCAACTGGTATGTTCGCCGCAGCCGTGAAAGATTCTGGGCTAAGGGCATGGAGCAGGATAAGATTAATGCTTACATGACTCTGTATACCAGCCTTGTTACACTGTGTAAGACAGCAGCGCCATTTATTCCATTTATGACTGAGGACATTTACCAGAATCTGGTAGTGAGGGACTTCCCGAACGAGCCTGAGAGCATACATCTGGCAGACTTCCCGACAGTGGATGAGTCACTCATTGATACAGAGCTTGAGGCAAATATGGACCACGTCCTTGAGGTTGTTGTAATGGGACGTGCCTGCAGAAATGCTTCGAATGTTAAGAACCGTCAGCCATTGGCATGCATGTATATCAAAGCTCCGTGGGAGATGAATTCTTATTATACAGACATTGTCGCAGACGAGCTTAATGTTAAGAAGGTTGAGATGAGAGACGATGTAAGAGACTTCTCGTCATATTCCTTCAAGCCGCAGCTTAAGACTGTAGGACCTAAGTTCGGCAAGCAGGTAGGAGAGATCAGAAATGCTCTGGCTTCCCTGGATGGCAATGCAGCAATGGATGAGATCAATGCAACGGGTCAGCTGAAGCTTAATCTGGCAAATGGAGAGGCGGTACTCGATAAGGATGATCTCTTAATTGAAACAGCGCAGGTTGAAGGCTATGAGTCAATGAGCGATTATGGCATCACAGTTGTTCTTGATCTTCATCTTACAGATGCGCTGATTGAAGAGGGATTCATCAGAGAGATTGTTTCTAAGATCCAGACTATGCGTAAGGAAGCAGGATTTGAGGTAATGGATATGATCACCATCTACCTTAATGGCAATGATAAACTGGAACAGCTGGTTTCTGACAAGAAGGATATGCTTCTTACTGATGTTATGGCAACAGAGGTTGTTACAGGTCAGGCTGACGGATATACCAAGGAATGGGATATCAACGGCGAGAAGGTAACAATCGGAGTTAAGAAGAATTAAATTAAGTATAAATATCTGAGAGAAGGAGGGATTCACGATTGCTTGTGAATCCCTCCTTTGACGTTTTATTGTGTTAAACTTAATTTGTGAGGCCTGTTATGTCATGAGTATAGTTATGGATTGCCCGGCACGCGTGCAGCAACTGCTTAAAATTGCCAGCGAGGAAGCTGCCATGCAGCTGACTGTGATGACTCCGACATAACAGGTAAAAAGGCTTGAAAGCCACCGTCTATCTGATTGTGATGCATGTATCCTTAAGAACATCCTTCAGATGTTCAAGGTATGTTGCACCTATACTCAGCCTCTTGTCATCTCTCATGACAACGCAGCCATCCACAACCATCTTGATATGATTAATTGACACAGCATATGATCTGTGAATTCGTACAAATCCGTATTTTTCAAGAATCTGCTTGACCTGGCTCCATCTGGCATAAAAGCCGAATTCTCCGCTGCTGGCGCTGATATATTTCATTCGCCCAAAGGCCTCGACACAATAGATATTTTCAATGTCAAACAGCCTCATCTCGCCGCCCTTCGAAACTAACAGCCGGGATCTGATATTGGCGACGGTGTTTTTATAAACCAGATCGCCTAATAGGCGCCATACAATCTGATTTGTCGAATCATAATCGAATATATAAGTGCGTTCTTCGGTACCAAATGATTCTAAAAATTCAGCTAACCCGACTTTTTCAAATGTTAATACTAAGTTGACCATCTTAAACTCCCCCTTAATGTTGGTGTCATAAGTCAACGTTGTCTTAGACATTTTATATAGTTTTCAAACTGCAGCCTCATTATCAGCTCCGCATCCTAAAGATTTGCCAGAAACGCGTTCATACAAAATCATGCCATCACATCAGTATGAAATGGCATGATCATCTGGCTAAGCTAATCTTTAGTTTCCTTTAGTGCTGAATAACAGGGGGCAGTTTAACATTATTAACTCGTGATATGCCACAGACCTAAGGCATTAAGAATCACTGCGATACAGACCAGAGTTTAAGATAGACTATGACGATGATAGGTAATGAACTGGAAATGTTACAGATATCGTTGATGATAATTTCTGAAGATAAAATATATTGTTAACAATATATTTGCCCAGAAAGCCGTAATTTAAACGAAATAATTATTGGAATATTTCGTCACAAACGTTATAATTTCGCTAGAATTTCGTTCGGAGGCGGATTATGGAATATTTATCATGTGCAGATGCAGCCAAGGCAATGAAGATTACTGTTCGCAGAATCCAACAGATGTGTAAGCAGGGGAAGATTCCAGGCGCAATAAAGGATGGCAGGATATGGAAAATTCCTGCAGCTGTCGCAATGGAGGATATATGTGAAGCAAGAAAGCCGCTTCCTATTGGCGTTTCGGATTTTAAGGCAGCCACCACCAATTATTATTATGTGGATAAGACTCTGATGATCCGGGATTTTCTTGATATGAGACCTATGGTTTCACTTTTTACCCGTCCGCGGCGTTTTGGTAAGACGCTGAATATGGATATGCTGCGAGTATTTTTTGAAAATACATCTGAGGACACATCAATATATTTTAAGGACAAGCAGATATGGCAGTGTGGGGAGACTTATACTGAGCATCAAGGCAGATATCCGGTTATTTTTCTGACATTTAAGGATGTGAAATGTAAGACCTGGGAGGAAACATTTCAGAAAATCCGTAATCTGATAGCTATGGAATTTATGCGTCATAGCGAGTTGGAAGAAAGCCATGTCCTAAATGTATATGAAAAAGAGAGATATCATCGTCTTACAGCTGATAATGCAAATGAGGTTGACTGTCAGATGGGACTGCAGCTGTTATCAATGCTGCTGCACAAGCATTATGAAAAAAAGTGCATAATCATTATTGACGAATATGATACCCCGATCCAGCAGGGATATGACTGTAATTTTTATTCAGATGTCGTAAATTTCATGCGTAATTTCTTCTCTGGCGGCCTTAAGGATAATCCTCACCTGGCATTTGGATTTCTTACGGGAATTCTGCGTGTGGCTAAGGAAAGCATTTTCAGCGGTATGAATAATCTGAAGGTTGATTCGATACTGGATGATAACTATAGCGAGTACTTTGGTTTTACGTCAGATGAAGTGAAGGACATGTTGAAGTACTATGGCAAGGAAGACCGATTCCAGGAGGTTTGCGAATGGTATGATGGATACAGGTTCGGTGATACTGAGATTTTTAATCCGTGGTCTGTGGTTAATTATATTTCAGATAAATGCTTTCCGAAAGCGTTCTGGCAGTCTACCGGCAGCAATGAAATCATTGGGGATATTATTGCCGCGTCAACGCCTGAGGTTAAGGAGGATCTTTATAAACTGTTGTCAGGGGAGAAAATCACGACTTATGTGGACACCAGTGTAATCTACCCTGAGGTGCAGAACAATCCGTATAGTATCTACAGTTTCCTTCTTGTGGCAGGCTATCTGAAGGTAGCGGAAATTTATCCGCAGAACGATGGAAACTTTATGTGTGATGTTGCGATTCCGAATAAAGAAATTACATTTGTCTATGAGAAGGAGATCTTGAACAGGACAGATCAAAACAGCATTTCTATTTCTATCAATCAGGCGATTTTCTCTGGAGACGTACAAAAGCTCCAGGAGCTGCTGGAAGATTTTATGCTCAAGAGCATCTCATCTATGGATAGTGTTAATGAGGGATTTTATCACGGCATGATGCTGGGACTTTGTGCAGTGCTTGGCAGCAGATATCAGGTAAGGTCTAACAGAGAGTCCGGGTTGGGCAGATTTGACATTCAACTGGCACCTAAGATAAAGGGGATGCCGGGATTTATCTTCGAATTCAAATATACCAATGATGACAAAGCTGATCTGTCGGCATTGGCTGATAAAGCACTCAGGCAAATAGATGAGAAAAAATATGACACTGAGTTGCGAGGCTTAGGCGTCGGCTCAATTATAAAAATAGGCATCGCATTTCGCGGGAAGAATGCTGTGGTGAGGCAGGCGTGAGCGGAGACCACAGGCAGATAGAGGCACGTGACATGCATAAACTGACATAGTTTGCAGGCTGTTTTTCGCTATTTTTCAACAAATTTGCCCGCACTTTTTAGACAAATAAAGCGCTTGTCAATGCAAGGCGATTGTAATATAATGACGCGCGTCACAATTTAATATATGCGCGAAGCAGAAGGAAGGTTTACTATGAAAAAACTTGTAACTTTTTGGCTGGTAATTGCAATCGTCACAGCGGCTGCACTCACTGTTTACGGAGGCACGAGCACAGACGATGAAGCTTCTAATTCTGTTGTTGTAGGCATATCACAGGATATCGACAGTCTTGACCCGCACAATGCGGTATATGCAGGAACCCGAGAAGTCTTGTTTAACCTGTTCGAAGGTCTGGTAAAGGCAACCTCTACCGGAAACGTCGAACCTGCAGTAGCTGAGAGCTACGAAGTAGCAGAGGATGCCCAGTCCATCACATTTACTATCAGAGACGGCATCACATTCCATGACGGAACAGCTGTAACTGCAGAGGATATCGTTTATTCAATTGAACGCTATGCCGGGATTCAGGGTGAGGAGTCAGCATTCGCCGACTTCGACTCAATCGAGATCATTGATGATCAGACTGTTAAGATCAATCTGAGTGAGCCTAATACAGAATTCATTTACGAACTTACATGTGCAATTTTACCTGCTGCAAATGATACGGATGTTAATACAAATCCTATCGGAACAGGTCCTTTTAAGTATGTCTCATATACGCCGGGCGAGAGCCTCGTAGTTGAGAAATACGATGGATACTGGAAGGACAACTGCCCATATCTTGATGAAGTAACATTCAAGATCGTTACAGATGCGACGACAGCCATCAACGAGTTAAATGCCGGAACATTAGACATTTACCAGTATCTCACCGCAGATCAGGTGACAGCACTTAATGATAATTTCGACATTCTCGAGGGCAGTGTTAATTACGTGCAGGCTCTGTTCCTGAACAATGCGGTGGAGCCATTTAACAACGTTCTCGTAAGACAGGCTATGTACTATGCTGTAGACAGAGACCTGGTTAATGAGTTCGTATTCGGCGGCAAGTCCCATATAATAGGAACAAATATGATTCCGGCGGCGTCATTCTATTATAATGCCGATACCGAGACGACCTATACAAGAGACGTTGAGAAGGCTAGGGAACTTCTGGCAGAGGCAGGTTATCCGAACGGATTCGAATTCACCATCACTGTTCCTAATAACTACGCACCTCACGAGTCAACAGCACAGATTCTGGCTGAATCCCTGGCTGAGGTGGGCATTATAGCCAATATTGAGCTCGTCGAGTTTACAACATGGTACTCAGATGTTTATGTAGACCGCAATTATGAAGCAACAGTCGTAGCAGTTGACGGAACCTTGGCACCAAATTCATGGTTCTCTAAGAACGTGTCAACAGCATCGAATAACTTCACGAATTATTCAAATGCAGAATTTGATGAAGTCTACAACAAAGCAATGGCTGAGATCGACATGGATCAGAAGGCTGTTTATTACAAGCAGCTGCAGCAGATCCTGGCAGATGATGCCGCATCCATCTATGTTCAGGATCCGGCCAATCTGCTGGCTATCAATAATCAGCTGGAAGGATATGAATTCTATCCTATCTCAGCACAGGATATGTCGATCGTTAAATATAAAGAGTAAAGTGTTGTGAAATACATACTAAAGAAAATACTAACATTAATAATCGCACTCTTACTGATATCGATCATAGTTTTTCTGGCGTTCTCAGTGCTCCCGGCAGATGCGTCCATCGCCAAGCTGGGAACTGATGCAACGCCAGAGAGAATTGCAGCTCTCAGGGCGCAGCTGGGATTAGACCAGCCCGTATTAGTAAGATACTTTTCATGGCTCGCCGGTGCCGTTCGTGGAGATTTCGGCGAGTCTTATCAATACACGGGCACAACCGTGGTTTCATTGCTGGGAGGAAGGATTGCAACCAGTGCAGTCCTTTCGATTATTTCGCTCCTTATGGTAGTGATCATCTCCATACCAGTGGGAATATTTGCTGCTAAGAGAAGATCAGCTGCCGGAAGAGCGGTCATGACAACCATCGTGCATATCACAATGGGTGTGCCTTCATTTTTCCTGGGCGTCCTGCTCACATATTTTTTCTCATTGATCTTAAAATGGTTTACGATAGGTCAGTATACTCCGCCGTCAGAAGACCTGTGGCAGAGCGCGGCTTATCTTGTTTTCCCTGCCATCGCGATAGCACTGCCGAAGATAGCCATGACAGTTAAGTTCCTGGTATCATCCATTCGGGCTGAGCTTCATAAGGATTACGTGCGGACCGCTTATGCCAAGGGCTGCTCACGCAACCGGGTATTCTATGGACACGTGCTTAAGAACTCGCTGGTGCCGGTTATCACATTCATGGGAATCATCATCGCAGAAATCGTGGCAGGAAGCATCGTTGTTGAGAAGGTATTTGACGTTAAGGGCATAGGAATGCTGCTCATCACCGCGATCTCCAATAGAGATTATCCTGTTGTAGAGGCAGCAGTACTGCTGATAGCAGTAGTTGTAATAGTGATCAATTTCCTGGTAGACGTCATCTATAAGATGATCGACCCTAGGGTGGAGATATGATGAAGCGAAGTGTAAATCACAGTTTAATAATAGGCGCGATCATAACCGGCGTGATACTGCTTCTTACATTAGTCGGCTTGTTCTGGACTCCATATTCCACGACGAGCATGAGTCTGGAGCTTAAATTCGCTGCGCCGTCATGGGCACATATATTCGGCTGTGATAATTATGGAAGAGATATATTCAGCAGGGTAATGCAGGGCAGCGGAACTACGTTCCTGGTTGCGGCCGTTACCGTTGCTTTCGGCATGGTGGTAGGAAGCACCATAGGATTTCTGGCAGGATATATAGGCGGGTGGTTCGACGAGATCGTCATGAGAATCAATGACGTTCTGAATGCGTTCCCGTCCATCCTGTTGGCGCTGGTATTCGTAAGCTTTCTGGGATCAGGACTTATGAATATCATCCTGGCGTTGGGAATTTTATTTATTCCCAGCTTTGCCAGAATCGCGAGAAGCGAGATGTTAAGGCTTAAGAATCTGCAGTTTGTTCAGAGCGCAAGGCTGTCCAAGGCAGGAATGTTTAGGATAATATTTGCCCATATCATGCCCAATGCTTATAAGAGTATCCTGGCATCGGCAGCGGTGGGATTTAATAATGCAGTTATAGCTGAGGCGGGTCTCAGCTTCCTGGGACTGGGCGTGCAGCCGCCGAATCCGTCGCTGGGCCGCATGATCAGCGAGTCTGGCAGCTACCTGATGCAGGCACCGTGGTATGCCATATTCCCAGGCGTCACCATCATAATCCTCGTACTGGGAGTAGCACTCATAAGTGACGGCATCGGCAAAGTCGAGATGTGATAATTATTAGATGAAATAATCATGCAGACCAGCAGTTGCCCCGTGCCGGGACGGCGCAGCGCTCTGCGAGAAAATGACCAGCGAAGGCGTTTTCGAACAGGGGTTGCACGCCGAGGTTCACGGCACAAGGAGGATTAGGCCTGCAAGTGTATCGATAAAGTGGATACCTACGCAGCGGGAGAGAATATGCTTCTGGAAGTAAAGAATCTGAAAGTTGAATATCATACAAGGACTAAGGTGTCATATGCAGTGAAGGGCGTATCATTCAGCGTCGGACAGGGTGACATCCTAGGCATTGTGGGGGAGTCAGGCTCAGGCAAGAGCACGATGGGGCTGGCACTTATGATGCAGCTGCCGTCAACTGCCCGGTTCGAAGGCAGTGTCATATTCAAGGGCAGGAACCTGGTGCCACTGTCATTTGACGAGATCAGACGGATCAAGGGCAAGGAGATATCTACCGTATTTCAGGAGCCCATGACATCCCTTAATCCTCTGATCAAGGTGGGCAAGCAGGTCGAGGAGACCCTGAAGATCCATGATAAGACATTAAGCAAGGCCGTCCGCAGGGATAAGGTACTCAGAATGTTCCGCAACGTGGAGCTTCAGAATCCCGAGGAGGTCTACAACAAATATCCCCACGAGCTCTCGGGCGGCATGCAGCAGAGAGTGATGATAGCCATGGCGCTCATGAACCATCCGGATCTTCTGATCGCGGACGAGCCCACGACCGCGCTGGATGCCGATGTACAGGATCAGATATTAGAGCTGCTTAAGTCCATCAACCAGAGATACGGCACCAGCATCATACTGATCTCTCACGACCTCAGAGTCGTAAGGCAGCTGTGCCGCAGAACCCTGGTAATGTATAAGGGTGAAATCGTAGAAGAGGGGGATGTGGAGCAAATATTCGAAAATCCCCAGAACGATTATACCAGGAGCCTGGTAAATGCCTTTACAGAAGAGATAAAGGAGAAGAAGCCTGCATCAGAGGACAACATGCTGGAGGTTCGTGATCTTACATTATATTATAAGCTAAAGTCTGATAAGTTAGGTCAGAAGCCGGGCCGCAAATACATTTGCCAGAACATGAGCTTCACAGTGAAGCGCGGCGAGATCACCGGCCTGGTGGGACCGAGCGGCATCGGCAAGAGTTCCATATCCCGCGCGATCCTGGGTCTTCATGATGACTATACGGGTGAGATCATCCTGAAGGAGCCGAATCCGCAGATGATATTCCAGGACAGTGCCTCGTCACTTAATCCGAGCCGCAAGATCGGCTGGATATTAGAAGAGCCCCTTAAGAATCTGAAAACGGCTGAGCAGGTGGCACATGTAAGGAAGATAAGTCATGTGCAGCAGCTCCTGGAGGCGCAGTCAGGATCCACGCAGCAAGGAGGGTCACAAGCTGCTGGACATGGGGCAAACTCGTGTGCTATAGTGGGTTCGGAGACAAGATTGTCACGTGCCGAGAGGAAGGCCATCGCCAGGCAGATGCTAGCAAGAGTAGAGTTGCCGGAGGAATTCCTGAACAGATACCCACGGGAGCTCTCGGGTGGGCAGAAGCAGCGAGTTAATATAGCATTGGCGCTCATAGCAGGCTCCAGCTTCGTCATAGCTGACGAGCCGGTATCGGCGCTGGATGTAACCATCCAGGATCAGATATTGAAGCTGCTGCTTCAGCTTCAGAAGGAGCTCAACCTGTCGATGCTGTTCATTTCCCATGACAGGGCGGTAGTGGCCAGAGTATGTGACGAAATCGTAGATCTGGGTCAATGGATCCCAAGATAAGATCAGGACTGTGATTCAGCCGTGAGCATTGTCCGAATGGGAGGAGGCAGCCGCATTTGCGCGGCAGAATGGAGATTTTATGAAGGAAGACAAGACAAATCAAAAGAAGAAAAATTCTAAGGGCATCAAGACGCTTTTGATAATCATAATGGTGGTCGCGGTATGCGTGCTGGCATTTTCGGCATATAAGCTGATCAGCATTAAGAAGTCATACGAAGATACGGCCAATTACTATAATGAGGTAGCTGACCTTCTTACGGCTCCAATAGATAGTTCGGATGAAGACGCAGCTGAGGAAGAGCCGGACAGCGAGGCGGCAGATGCCGGCGATGATACGACGGCTGCTGATAAGCAGGATACTGCAGCTGCAGGTGATAAAGAAGGTGCGGCAAATGCAGCTGCTAACGATGGCGAGGCAGCTGAGAATGTTACTGCAGGCGGCACAGGTGCGGCAGATAATGTTGGCACAGAAGCAGCTAGCAATGAGGCAGGCGGCGAGAATGCAGCGGATAATGCCGGCGCAGAAGCAGCTGACACAGAGCAAAATACCAGCGCAGGCGGTGCTGGCACAGAGGACAATACGGGTGCTGCTGATGAAGATGCACAGAATACCGCAGGTGCAGATGATAATACAGAGGCTGCTGATACAGCCGAGGCAGCAGAGACTGCAGTCGGAGATGATACTACAGAGCAGGTCAGCGCTGCCGCAGGAGAGGATGCAGAAACTGCAGCCGAGGGCACTGACAGCGAGGACACTGATAATGACACGACAGCTTCACATCAGAAGGAAGAGATCGTAATCACCAATGTCCCTGAGAATAGAAATAATTCGATTCTTAATTATGACATGATCCACTATAAATCAATCAATTTCAACTTCAAGGCGCTGCTTAAATTATGCGAGGATGGAATAGGATACATTTACCAGGACGATACGGTTATCTCTTATCCTATACTTCAGGCAGAAGATAATGACAAATATCTGAGAAGCCTGATGAATGGTGAGTATAATGTGGCAGGATCACTGTTCGTTGATTATGCATTTAAGGAAGGACTCAACGGCAGATATTCGATTATCTATGGTCACAATATGGATGACGGATCCATGTTTGGAACCATCACCCAATACAAGAACGAGGAATATTACAAGGAGCATCCTGAGTTTCAGATATTTGTAGGCGACAGGGGATATGTATATTATGTTTATGCAGCGGCTCAGGTTCCGATAGACAGCTTCGTTTTCGACTATAATGACATGACGGACGAGGAGTTCCTGGACTTCATGGCACAGATCAAGGAGCTGACAGATTATGATATAGAGATACCTGTTAAGATCACTGAGCATTCACATGTTGTGCTTCTCTCAACCTGTATCGAGTACCCTCGAGATTATAACTACCGTTATATCACTGTATTGGTAAGAGGCGAGAAGCTCTGGGATAAGCCGGCGACTGAGGAAGAATGATCGAATTCGGCTTGCTAATGTTCACCAGATTAATTAATGTATAAATGCGCTGTATAGCGTTAAAGATCAGGCGGCTGCCATTTATTGGCAGCCGCCTCTATGCAGGTAGGGTTATATTAAATAAGATGTTGTCAAATGCATTATTGTCAAATCGGTTGCCCGCGACGCAGATCCTGTCAAAATCATCTATGCAATTTTCAATGTCAATATGCATTGAAAAAACGGCTCTCCGTGACTTTCTACGGCATATATCAGCGAAAATATTGCATCATCTCATGTCTTATGACTGAAGGGATTTATTTATTTTCGCGGCAGGCTGCTTAAAGTCAGCCTTGCTCCGTTTCCTGTAATATATGATAAGGGCGATATCTGTGACCACCCATGAAACCGGGTAGCACAGGCACAGGCATATGAGCGTATGGAAGAAGTGAAATGCCGTGAGTACCCATACGATTCTGAGAGCGCATACTCCGATGGCTGTAATAATGGTAGGTCTTATGGCATCTCCCATTCCGCGCAGGATGCCGGACAGGGTTTCGATTATGGTCCAGGTTACATATACAGGCACGAAGCAGGTCATGATAGTCCAGGTAGTATCGATGACCGCAGTATCTGTCGTAAATATATGAAGCAATGGCCGCGCCAGGAATAGCAGCAGCAGGCTGATGCAGGCTGTGCTTATGAGGAACAGAACGAACCCTTTCTTAGCGCAGGCTCTGATACGATCCATTTTGCCAGCACCATAGTTCTGTGCCACGAAGTTCATGATAGAGGTGCCAAATGCACTTGAAACAGCCCAGTAGAAGCCGTCCAATTTGCCTGACATGGACCATGAAGCCACGACCACGGTACCCAGCGTGTTTACACCGACCTGAAGAATAATATTAGATATGCCATACATAGCGGACTGAAGTCCCGAAGGCACACCGATGCCCAGCATCTTGCTCAGGATGGTGAAGTTTACCTTCAGGGAGCTGATGTCCAGTCTGTAATATTCCTTCGTGCGCAGAAGCTTCAGGACAACGAGTATGCAGCTTACGGCCTGCGCGATGAATGTGGCCCAGGCAACGCCGGGAACGCCCATATTGAAGACGATTACAAATACCAGATCCAGCACGATGTTAGTGACGCAGCCAGCCACGAGATAGAGAAATGGCCGCGTGGAGTCACCGATGGCTCTCAGGATACTGGATCCCATGTTAAATACCAGCAGGAAAATGCTGGCCGAGAAATATATTTGCACATAAGTAGTAGCACCTGCCAGAGTCTCGTCCGGAGTTTTAAGGAGTGTGAGGATAGGCGATGCGCAGAAATACATTATTATGGTAAGAATCGCGCCCAGTACCACGCACAGATAGATAGAGGATCGTACTGCGATGGTGATCTTCTCTTGCTGACGCGCGCCGCAATATTGGGCGATGACGACGGCCGCGCCCGATGACAGGGCGACGAAGAAGCCGATGATCAGCTGCGTGAGTGTCGATGGGCTGCCTCCTACGGCTGCTAATGCCTCAGTGCCTACGAATCGGCTCACGACGATGGCATCGACAGCATTATAGAGCTGCTGGAATATGGTTCCCGCAGCGATTGGAAGGAAATATAATATTAATTTCTTAATGATTGGACCTTCGGTGAGGTCGTTAGTGTTCAGATTGATTTTGCTCATAAATTACACCTATACAGATATGTTAATTGAGGTTCACGGCGCGCGGTGATTCACATTGTTGTGCAAGCTGATTGCTATGCACCCTCTGAAAAGATGGTATCATAAATAATAAAAAGGTCAACGAAATCTGGAAACGAATGATAAATTGACAATTCCCATAGCGTAGTTTATAGTAGCAAAGTAGCAAGAGGCGCTTCGATCCTAGTCGAAGTGCCTTCAGTTCTTAATCATGAAAAAGGTATCTTGAGTGAATAATTTAATCAAAAATTTAAACGAAAAAATTTCTTGTGACAACATGATGAGCGATTGTAATAAGGGTCTTAATGAAGTAGGTATTAAGACCTGCAGTTTTGATGCCTGTGATGATAAATTTCATGAAGAATGCGGGGTCTTCGGCGTATGGAATGAAGCGCAGGAGGATGCTGCTCATGATATTTATTATGGACTTCTGGCTCTGCAGCACAGAGGCCAGGAGGCAGCGGGAATCGCGGTCTGCGATACCTATGGAGAGCGCGGCAATATCTGCCTGCATAAGGAACGGGGCATGGTTACGGAGATATTCGACAGTGAGACTCTGGACAAGCTGAAGGGCAATATCGGTATCGGTCATGTCAGATATTCCACCTCGGGCGACGGAAGCATTGAGAATGCTCAGCCTATAGTTAATTATTATCTGAAGGGAACACTGGGGCTGGTTCATAATGGCAATATTGTGAACAGCCAGGCGCTGAAGCAGGAGATGTTCGAGGACGGCGACGTATTCAGGGCGACCTCGGATACCGAAGTGGTAGCCAAGCTCATCGCTAAATGCAGGGCAGTCACGGGTTCCATTGAGGCAGCAGTTAAGAAGGCTGCACCGAAGCTGATAGGCGGATATGCGCTTATAATCATGAGCCCTAGAAAGCTCGTAGTGGTAAGAGATCAGCTGGGCTTAAAGCCGCTGTGCATCGGTAAGAAACCGGGCGGCTGGGTAGTTGCATCAGAGAGCTGCGCGCTTCAGGCAGTAGGGGCGGAATTCGTAAGAGACGTAGAGCCGGGTGAGATCATCAGCATCTCCCGTAAGGGAATGATCTCGGACAAGAGCATGTGCACAGAAAAGCATGCGCACTGCATTTTCGAATATATCTATTTCGCCAGATTAGATTCCAAGATAGATGGTGTCAGCGTATACAGCGCCAGATTCAAGGGCGGCCAGGCATTGGCGCAGGCTTATCCTGTGGATGCTGACATAGTAGCCGGGGTTCCTGAGTCGGGAATGACGGCGGCGGCGGGATATGCATATGAGGCACATCTGCCATTTGTTCACATTTTCCATAAGAACAGTTATATAGGAAGAACATTTATCAAGCCTACTCAGGCTGAGCGGGAAAATGCTGTGCGCATGAAATTAAATGTTCTGGAAGATGCCGTAAGAGGTAAGAAGATCGTCCTCATCGACGACTCTATCGTAAGAGGCACCACCATCGCAAATCTTATAGGCATGCTGCGTAAGGCCGGTGCCCTGGAGGTTCATGTAAGGATCTGCTCGCCACCGTTCCTGCATCCTTGCTACTATGGCACCGATGTGCCGGACAGCGACCAGCTGATCGCAGACCGTATGTCCATAGATGAGATACGGCAAATGATCGGCGCGGACTCGCTGGGATATATGAGAATCGAGGATCTGGATAAGACGACGGGCGGGCTGCCGACGTGTAAGGCATGCTTCGACGGCGTTTATCCTACGAAGGTTCCTAATTAAGAACTTAAAGATGTTTCTAAATACTATGTGCCGTGAACCTCGGCGTGCAGCCCCTG
>CAVARE010000043.1:0-12873 GCA_963591145.1 Anaerotignum sp.
TTTATCATAGAAGACCTTTGTTATTTAGAATTTACAGAGATTTTTTCAAACCCTCTCTTGATATGAGAATCGGAGAGCAACATTATCTCCTGCCGTCATGAAATGCATGTCTTCCTGCATATATGAATACCACAACCCATGCGGCCACAACGAAATATCCGATGAAGCATACCATCCAGTCGATTGATGCCAGTGCCCAGTTTCTTACGATCAGCCATATGATAAAACCGATGGCTGCGAATATAACGCTTAAGATAAGTAATGCTGATTTGTATTTTGATTTTACTTCCAGATCTTTATTTTCAATATATGCCCACATATGTTTCACAACTGACCTCCTATTGCGATTTATTGACGTTTGGTCTTATGTATAATATTTATCTAACTCTTCTTTTATGCTCTTAGGATAATCATCCCGTGTAAAAGCTAAAATCATGGGAAAGTAATGATTGTGTAAAATAATGAAAGTCTTATAGCCAAAAACAGCATCCGAAAAAATCATGAAACTGGTAAGATTTGACACTGTTCAAATCGCATGTCTTCTTGTATAATACACGCTAGTTAACTGCGCAAAGGCGAGCAGGTGTTTTTGCTGTGCTCACTTTTACATTGAAAGTTTTAACGCTTCTTAATAGAAAAACAGCACAACTATGATTTGGAGAAAACAAAGATGAAGAGAGTTGACAGAAAAATCATACTAGAAGATGGAACTGAGTGCTACGGATACGGATTCGGAGGAAGAGATTCCCGCGTATGTGAGATAGTATTCAACACTTCTATGGTGGGTTATCAGGAGATCGTTTCCGATCCGTCGTATACAGACCAGATGGTCGTTATGACATACCCGCTTATCGGCAATTATGGCATCACTGATGATGATTATGAGAGCAAGAATATCACCATCGGAGGCCTCATCGTTAGAGATTACAATGATATGCCTTCTAATTTCAGATATACCAAGACATTATCAGAGCTCCTCGAGGAGAATAATATCCCGGGCATCTCAGGCGTTGACACCAGGATGCTCACGAGAAGTATCCGTGACCTGGGCTCCAGGCGAGTTCTCATCACAGATGCCACGACATCATTAGAAGAAGGCCTCGAGATAATCAGAAATACACCGGTGCCCCATGATGCAGTATCAAGGGTTACGAGCAAGAAGAGCTGGTACAGCCGTACATCTAATCACCAGTTCAACGTAGTTGCTATCGACTGCGGTATCAAGCTTAATATCGTAAGAAGCCTTAATAAGTTCGGATGCAACGTTACGGTCGTTCCATATGACACGACTCCGGAGGAGATATCATTCATGAATCCGGACGGCATTTTTATTTCAAATGGCCCTGGAGACCCTGAGGATGTTCTCTCGGTTGTTCAGACTATAAAGTCTCTCAGAGGACGTTATCCTATATTCGGCATTTGCCTCGGACATCAGATCATATCATTGGCATATGGTGCTAAAACATATAAATTAAAATTCGGCCACAGAGGCGGCAATCATCCTGTTAAGAATCTTGAGACAGGTAAGATAGAAATCACTTCACAAAATCATAGTTATGCAGTTGACGTAGACAGTCTTAAGAATACAGATCTTACGATCACCCACATGAACCTTCTTGACAACACTGTAGAGGGTGTTGAATGCAAGGCAGATAAGGTATTCAGCGTGCAGTATCATCCGGAGAGCGCTCCTGGTCCTCGAGACAGCACGTATTTATTTGACAAATTTATCAAAATAATGAAGGAGGCTAGAGACAATGCCTAAGAGAACTGATGTTAAAAAAGTACTTGTTATTGGATCTGGCCCTATCGTTATCGGACAGGCAGCTGAGTTCGACTATGCAGGAACCCAGGCATGTCTGGCGCTGAGAGAAGAGGGATATGAGGTTATCCTGGCCAATTCTAACCCTGCGACCATCATGACTGATACCACTGTCGCAGATAAGGTTTACATGGAGCCACTGACACTGGAATATGTTGCCAGAATATGTCGCCGTGAGCGTCCTGACGCCATCGTTCCGGGTATCGGCGGACAGACAGGACTTAACCTGGCGATGCAGCTGGCCAAAAAGGGCGTACTTCAGGAATGCGAGATAGAGCTTCTCGGAACCAATGCAGACAGCATTGAGCGTGCTGAGGATAGAGAGCTATTTAAGGAATTGTGTGAGAGCATCGGAGAGCCTGTAGTTCCATCAGAGATTACCTATAGTGTAGAGGAAGCATTGAAGGCAGCAGAGGATCTGGGATATCCGGTTATCCTGCGTCCTGCATTCACACTGGGCGGAACTGGCGGAGGATTTGCTTATAATCCTGAGGAGCTGGCTGAGATGATGAGAAATGCCCTGGATCTGTCACCTGTTCATCAGGTTCTGATCGAGAAGAGCATCAAGGGCTATAAAGAGATTGAATACGAAGTAATGCGTGATGCAAATGATACTGCTATCACGGTCTGCAGCATGGAGAACCTGGACCCTGTCGGCATCCATACCGGTGACTCTATAGTTGTGGCACCTGTTCAGACTCTGACTAATAAAGAATATCAGATGTTAAGAGACAGTGCCCTTAAGATCATCCGCGCATTGGATGTTAAGGGCGGATGTAATGTGCAGTTCGCTCTCGACCCGCAGTCGTTTAAGTATTATGTAATCGAGGTTAATCCTAGAGTATCACGTTCATCGGCCCTGGCTTCTAAGGCCAGCGGCTATCCGATCGCCAGAGTATCTGCGAAGATCGCTGTAGGCATGAACCTGGATGAGATCCAGCTGGCCAATACTCCTGCATGCTTCGAGCCTTCACTGGACTATGTAGTAACTAAGATGCCGAGATTCCCATTTGATAAATTTGCTTCAGCATCAAATGCACTGTCAACTCAGATGAAGGCAACCGGCGAGGTCATGAGTGTAGGCAGAACTCTGGAGGAGAGCTTACTTAAGGCTATCCGTTCCCTGGAGGATGGACATAATCATATTCATATGGAGAAGTTCGATTCTAAGAATATGAGCGTTGATGACCTGCTTGAATATGTTAAGATCGGCACCGATGACAGAATCTATGCTATCTCACAGCTTATGTGGATGGGCGTAGATCACTCCAGAATATGCAATATCACAGGAATCGACATGTTCTTCCTGGACAAGATCAAGAAAATCGTAGATTTTGAGAAAGAGATGGAGCAGAATCCTAACTTCGTAGAATTATTAGTCGAAGCTAAGAAGATGGGATTCTCTGATTCTTATATCGCGGAGCTGTGGAATGTCTCAGAGGACGAGATCTACAGACGCCGCTGCGAGCTGGGAATATTCCCTGTATATAAGATGATCGATACATGTGCCAGCGAGTTTGACAGCTATGTACCGTATTTCTATTCAACCTATGAAGATGAAAATGAATCCATAGTATCTGATAAGCAGAAGATCATTGTTCTGGGTTCAGGTCCTATCAGAATCGGACAGGGCGTTGAGTTCGACTTCTCAACCGTTCATGCGGTACATACTATTCATGAAGCTGGTTATGAAGCCATCGTTATCAACAATAACCCTGAGACGGTTTCAACTGACTATACGACAGCTGATAAGCTGTATTTCGAGCCGCTGACGGTTGAGGATGTTATGAATATCATTCATCTTGAGAAGCCGCTGGGTGTTATCGCCACACTGGGTGGTCAGACTGCTGTTAACCTGGCAGCACCTCTGACTAAGAGAGGCGTTAAGATCATCGGAACAGACTGTGATGCTATCGAGAGAGCTGAAAATAGGGATGCCTTTGATGAGGTTATCAAGTCTCTTAACATTCCTAATCCTAAGGGTGAGGCCGTTACTGACATCGAGAGCGGCGTAGCAGTAGCTGCAAGGATCGGATATCCTGTGCTCGTAAGACCAAGCTTCGTCCTGGGCGGACGTGCAATGGAGATTGTTGCAAATGAAGAGAGCATCAGACATTATCTGAAGAATGCTGTTGACGTAGATATTGATAAGCCGGTACTCGTAGATAAATACCTCCTGGGCAAGGAGGTCGAGGTGGATGCTGTCTGCGACGGTGAGCAGGTATTTGTTCCTGGCATCATGGAGCTGGTAGAGCGTACCGGTGTTCACTCAGGTGACAGTAACTCGGTATATCCGCCGTTCTCAATATCACAGAAGGTTAAGGATACTATCGTTGATTATACGACCAGACTGGGTCTGGGAATCGGAATCGTCGGACTGTTCAACATTCAGTTCATCGTTGATAAGGACGAGAATGTATTTGTAATCGAGGTTAATCCTAGAGCATCACGAAGCGTTCCATTCCTGTCCAAATCTACAGGATTCCCTCTGTGCAAGATCGCTACGAGGGTTATGTTAGGACACAGCCTGAAGGAGCAGGGCATCACAGAGATGGTTCCTGCAGAGAAGAAGAAATGGTATGTTAAGGCGCCGGCATTCTCATTTGCCAAGTTAAATGGAATGGATGCTTATCTGTCACCTGAGATGAAGTCAACAGGTGAGGCCATCGGCTACGATGTCAGATTAAACAGGGCTTTATATAAGGCACTGCAGGCATCAGGCGTTAAGATGAAATATTACGGAACAGTATTAGTTACCCTGGCCGATGAGGATAAGGAAGAGGCGCTGCCGTTGGTAAGAAGGTTCTATAACCTCGGATTTAATATCGAGGCTACCTCGGGAACAGCAGCATTCATGAAGGCTCATGGCATCAGAACCAGAGTAAGAGGCAAGTTAAGCGAGGGCAGCACCGAGATCTTGGATTCTATCCATGCAGGATATGTAAGCTATATCATCAATACAAGGGCGGTTATGTCAGGCGTACATTATGCAGACGGCGAGGAGATCAGACAGTGCGCGGTTCAGAACGGTGTAACATTGTTCACATCACTGGATACTGTCAAGATCGTTCTTGATGTACTTGAAGAGACTATTCCGCAGATTTCGACTATTGATGCGGACTGAAAACGGGAGATATAAATGAAATTTGAAAATACAGAGGTATGGGGATTCAAGCATGCGTTAAGAGGTATGCGGAATCCTCTTGAGAGCTGGGCCAAATCTGACAGTTCATTTGATGAAGATACTGATATAGGCGAGAATGATCTGGGTCTGGCTCACAGGCTTATAGCAGGCGGAACAGAGCATAGGAAGTTCATGAGACAGATATTTGTATCTGTTGATATTACGGCTCCTATTTACTGGTGGAAGGAGTTCGACACATATAAGGTAGGAACTGTAGCCAATTCAACCTCGACTATGCATAAGCTGGCCAGCCAGCCTATCACTAAGGAATGCTTCGAGACAGATGATCTTGATAAGGAAATATTCGATGAATATGAGATCGAGACTATCATCAATATCTGTGAGAAGTTAAGAGTTAAATATCTGGAAAATAAAGAGAAGAAATACTGGAAGGAACTGGTAAGATGGCTTCCTGAGGGATGGAATCAGACCAGGACAGTTACTCTGAATTATGAGAATCTGAGAACGATTTATTTCCAGAGGAAGGCTCATAAATTAAATGAATGGTCGGGAAACGACAATGCGGAGCTTACGAACTTCATCGCCTGGGTTAAGTCCCTTCCTTATGCAGAAGAGCTGATCACATACGAAAATTAAACCATGAGCATATGGATAATGATCCTGATAATATATCTGGCTATTATAAATATAGTCGGATTTATTATCATGGGAGTAGATAAGAGACGTGCGATAAATGATGAATGGCGCATCCCTGAGAAGAGCTTCTTCATCGTCAGCCTGATAGGCGGCAGCATAGGAAGCTGGGCAGGCATGTATGTATTTCATCACAAGACCAGGCACTGGTATTTTGTGGTATTTATACCGACGATACTGGCGGCGCAGATATTTGCAGCTGCACTAATAATTACTAAGATTTGCTGAGCCGATTCACATAATGCGCGGCTACTTGTGTAAAAGCTAGTGAAGTCGTTTCCTGGCAGGGGCTGCATGCCAGAGGTTATGGTATATTCGTGACTTAGGATTTTAAAAAATATATGAACGAATTAATTAATTCAACATTATGTTATATAGAGAAGGACGGCAGATACTTAATGCTGTACCGCAATAAGAAGAAAAATGATCCCTGCGAGGGCAAATGGGTCGGCGTCGGCGGCAAGTTTGAGCCTGGCGAGAGTGCTGATGAGTGCCTCTTAAGGGAAGTCTGGGAGGAGACAGGACTTAAGCTTACCAGATATAAGTTCTGCGGTGTGATACATTTCGTCTCAGATACATGGCCTGATGAAGATATGTATCTGTATACAGCAGATGAGTTCGATGGTGATGATTCATTTGCAGATTATTCTGTCAGCCAGAGAAATCCTGATGGCGATGATATAAATGACAGGTTTATCTGTAACGAAGGTGAATTAAGATGGATATCGAAGGATGAGATACTGCAGCTCAATCTCTGGGATGGAGACAGGTATTTCTTAGAGCCCTTGATATCAGGAAATAAAAAATTACATATGACCTGCAGATACGAAGGTCATAAATGCGTGGAGGTTAGAAATGAAGACATTTGAAATAGCAATGAACGATGGCAGCATATTGAAGGGTGAGCTGTATGAAGATATAGCTCCTATTACGGTTGAGAATTTTGAGAAGCTGGCCAATTCAGGCTTCTATAACGGACTTAAGTTCCATCGTGTTATTCCTGGATTCATGATCCAGGGCGGATGCCCTAAGGGCAATGGAACAGGCGGTCCGGGATATACGATCACTGGTGAGTTTTCGTCAAATGGAATTCAGAATGACCTGAAGCATGTCAGGGGAACACTTTCAATGGCCAGAGCCATGAGTCCTAACTCAGCAGGATCTCAGTTCTTCATTATGGTGGCTGACGCTCCATATCTTGATGGCGAGTATGCAGCCTTCGGTAAGGTTACAGAAGGCATGGAAGCGGCCGATAAGATCGTAAGCCAGCCTAGAGATTATAGCGACTGCCCATTTGAGGATCAGGTGATCAGCTATATTAAGGTTCAGTAAAATCTGCGCCTGTAAAAACATGGCGCTTATAAAATGGAGAAGGATGCATGTACTGCATGCTATGAGGAAGGAAACAGATGAGATACGACGTAATAATAATTGGAGCCGGACCTGGCGGAATATTTGCAGCATATGAGCTGGCTGTCAAATCAGATCTCAAGGTCGCAGTATTCGAGGAAGGAAGTCCTCTGGATAAGAGACACTGCCCGATAGATGGTAAGAAGATTAAGACCTGCATTAAATGCAAGACCTGTTCTATCATGAACGGTTTCGGCGGTGCAGGCGCATTTTCTGATGGCAAATATAACATTACTAATGACTTCGGCGGCAATCTGTACGAATATATCGGCAGAGAGAAGGCTCTTGAATTAATGCATTATGTAGATGATATTAACCTGTCGCATGGAGGCGAGGGCACGGCTCTTTATTCGACTGCAGGCACATCCCTTAAGAAGAAATGTATGCAGAATAAGCTGACGCTTCTTGATGCATCGGTTCGTCACCTGGGCACAGATATTAACTATATAGTGCTGGGCAATATTTATGACGAGCTTAAGGACAAGGTAAAGTTCTATTTTAATACACCTGTTCAGAAGCTGGAGAAGAATGATACAGGATTCTCGGTATTTGCTGAAAATGATGTATATGAATGTGACAAATGCATCGTGTCTGTAGGCCGAAGCGGCAGCCATTGGCTGGAAAATGTATGTAATGACATGGGCATTTCCACCAGCTCTAACAGAGTTGACATCGGTGTCCGCGTAGAGATCCCTGCAGAAATCTTCTCTCATATTACAGACGAATTATACGAAAGCAAGATCGTCTACAGAACTGAGAAATACGAAGACAGTGTCCGTACATTCTGCATGAATCCGCGAGGAATTGTTGTTAACGAGAATACTAATGGCATCATTACAGTTAACGGCCACAGCTTCGAGGATGAGAGCAAGAAGACTAATAATACGAATTTCGCCCTGCTTGTATCTAAGCATTTCTCATTGCCGTTCAAGGACAGCAACGGATATGGTGAGAGTATCGCAAGGCTTTCTAATATGTTAGGCGGCGGTGTTATCGTTCAGAGATTCGGAGATCTTGAAAGAGGCCGCCGAAGCACGCAGAAGAGAATAGACGAGTGCACGGTGGTTCCGACACTTAAGGCAACGCCTGGAGACCTGAGCCTGGTACTTCCTAAACGTATATTGGACGGCATTATTGAGATGATCTATGCCCTTGACCAGATCGCTCCGGGAACAGCTAATGATGATACCCTGTTGTATGGCGTAGAGGTTAAGTTCTATAATATGAACGTAGAGGTTGATAATAATCTTGAAACGAAATATCCGGGACTTTATGTGATCGGTGACGGCAGCGGTGTTACTCATTCGTTGTCCCATGCGTCAGCCAGCGGAGTATTTGTTGCCGAGAAGATTATGGAAGGCTGATGTATTTGCGGAAATACTTTATGAACAGTCGAAGCGATATGTAAGGATGGTTTTGCAAATGAGATTAACCAGGATGCATTAACACTTAGAAGGAGATATTAAATGAGAAAATTGGCAGTAATAGATCTCTGCATATGTGCTATAGGAATCGCCCTGCATATCATTCTGGAGATGTTCTGCACGATCAGAATCGGAAATGATCTGAAGATCACGCTGACGGCATTGCCGTTTATAGTAATCGCATTTTTATGCGGCCCTGTGGAAGGGCTGATAACCGGCCTGGTGGGAACCTTCTTAAGTCAGCTGCTTACCTATGGAATCACCGTAACGACGGTGCTCTGGATACTGCCATATGCAGTGCAGGCTCTGATAGCGGGATTTATATTCAGAAGATTTCAGAGAAAGATTAATATAAAGACAGTCGCGGTCAGTGTATTTATATCGGGTCTGGTATCCGTGATCATCACTTGGATCGTAAGTTATATAGACGGCGTAGTGATATTCAAATATATGACATTAGAAGTGTTAGTCGCGCTGATACCGATAAGACTCGTCGTTTGGGTGATAGTATCAGTTGCTTACAGTCTGGTTACGATCGCCGTTACAAAAGCGTTGTTTAAGTCATGCCCTGCAGGAATCAGGGAACAGAATTGAGATAGGATGGAACAGATTATGAATTATAATATCGGAACAAAATGTGTACAGTCAGGTTATGAACCGGCCAATGGGGAGCCAAGACAGATGCCTATCATCCAGAGCACTACATTTAAGTATAGTTCAAGTGATCAGATGGGCAGACTTTTCGATCTGGAGGAGTCGGGATATTTCTATACGAGACTTCAGAACCCGACTAATGATATGGTAGCTGCTAAGATCTGCGATATGGAAGGCGGTGTTGCAGCAATGCTTACAAGCTCTGGTCAGGCGGCCAACTTCATGGCAGTATTTAATATTTGTGAGGCAGGGGATCATTTCATTTCAACAGGCAGCATCTATGGCGGAACATTTAACCTCTTCGGTGTAACCATGAAGAAGATGGGTATCGAATGCACATTCGTAGATCAGACTCTCTCATATGAGGAGCTGTCTAAATATTTCAAGCCAAATACTAAATGCGTATTCGGCGAGACTCTGACCAATCCAACAGTAAATGTTTTGGATCTGGAGAAATTCGCCCGACTGGCACATGATCATGGAGTACCATTTATTGTGGATAATACATTTGCAACTCCGATTAACTGCAGACCGTTTGAATTCGGTGCAGATATTGTCACACATTCCACGACAAAATACATGGATGGACATGGCACGACTGTAGGCGGTGTGATCGTAGACAGCGGCAATTTCGACTGGATGGCTCATGCTGATAAGTTCCCTGGATTATGCACACCAGATGCGTCATATCATGGAATTACATATGCTGAGAAATTTGGTAAGGGCGCATATATTACCAAGGCAACAGCACAGCTTATGAGAGATTTCGGCTGCATTCAGGCACCACAGAATGCATTCTATCTTAACCTGGGTCTGGAATCACTGGAGGTAAGAGTTAAGAGACATTGTGAGAATGCCCAGAAGGTCGCAGAATATCTCAAGGGTCATGATAAGATCGCATGGGTTAAATATCCTGGACTTAAGGACGATCCTGAGCATGAGATGGCTCAGAAGTATATGCCAAATGGAACCTGCGGTGTATTATGCTTCGGTGTCAAGGGAAGCAGAGAGGATGCCAATAAATTCATGGACGGCCTGAAGCTGGCAACCATCGAGACACATGTAGCTGATTCTCATACCTGTCTCCTGCATCCTGCCAGCCATACCCACAGACAGCTGACAGATGAGCAGCTGAAGGAAGCCGGTGTCGCACCAGATCTTATCAGATTCTCATGTGGCATCGAGAGCGCTGAAGATATCATCGCTGACCTGGAACAGGCTTTGAAGCTGATTTAATCGCTATGAAAAGGCAGTCGGGTTGCACACGTGCCGGGACGGCGCAGCACCCTGCGAGAAAACAATAAGCGCAGGCGTTTTCGAGCAGGGGCTGCACGCCGAGGTTCACGGCACGTGATAGTTGACTTCAATTCGATGTCGTCAGAAATGAATGCGGAGGACATATATATGCTGAGTATGATTGTAACTGTTGACAGAAACTGGGCTATCAGCAAGGATCATAAGCAATTGATATCGATTCCTGAGGATACTAAGTTTGTAAGAGACATTACCTATGGCGAGGTAATGATAGTCGGAAGACATACATTTGAACATACATATAACGGTAAGGTACTGCCAAACCGGACGACCATAATCGTTACCAAAGAGAATAATTATGAGCCGGTTGGCGCCATCGTCGTACATAGTGCCAAGGAAGCACTTATAAAGGCTGAAGAAACCGGCAGAAAGATATATGTTATAGGCGGCAAGAAATTATATGAAGAATATATGCCGCAGTGTGATGAGATCCATGTAACATGGGTCGATTATGCTTATAGTGCGGATTCATTCTTCCCGAATCTGGACAAGCTCCCTGAATGGGTGATGATAGATGAATCGGAAGAACAGACGCATTTTGACGTAGTTTATTACTACAGGAGATATGTTAAAAGAAAAGATTACAGAGCATAACGTAAGGGGTACTGAGGGCATTTGCCCATCAGAAAGGAGATAGAAATGGCAGACGAGAAGAAGGTTTTATACAGTGCGATGCAGGCAACGGGAGTGCTTCATATAGGAAATTATTATGGGGCTCTTCAGAACTGGGTGAATCTGTGCGATGAATACGATTGTTTTTATGCGGTTGCAGATCTTCATGCGCTGACAGTCCGCCAGGATCCTGCACAGCTGCGTAAGAGCGCCAGAAACGTGCTCATGATGTTTATAGCTGCAGGATTAGACCCTGAGAAAAATTGCATTTATTATCAGTCGCAGGTTCCTGCCCATGCAGAGCTTAACTGGATAATGAACTGCTTCACATATATGGGCGAGCTCTCCAGAATGACACAATATAAAGACAAATCTGCCAAGCATGCAGACAATGTCAATTCAGGATTATTTACATATCCGGTACTGATGGCATGTGACATTTTGCTCTATCAGACCTCCGTGGTTCCTGTAGGAATCGATCAGAGACAGCACTTAGAGCTTACCAGGGATATCGCCATGAGATTTAACAGCATATACGGCGATGTATTTACAATCCCAGAGGCATATATCGGCAAGGCTGGAGCCAAGATCATGTCCCTGGCAGATCCAACCAAGAAGATGAGCAAATCCGATGAAAATCCAAACGGCTGTGTATATGTCCTTGATGACAGAGATACGATCATCAGAAAGTTCAAGCGTGCCGTAACGGATTCTGAGACTCAGATCATTTATTCAGATACGAAGCCAGGTATCATGAATCTGATCGATATATACAGATGTGCTACCGGCAAATCTGTTCAAGAGGTTGAGGCAGAATTTGACGGCAAGGGATATGGCGAGTTCAAGCTGGCAGTAGGCGAGACAGTAGCAGACGCATTAGAGCCTATTAAGACCAGATTCGACGAGCTGTCACGGGACAAGGCATATGTTGACAGCATAATTAAGAATAACGCAGAGAAGGCTCAGTATGTAGCTAATAAGACTCTTCGTAAGGTTCAGAAGAAGGTTGGACTTCCGGAGAGAGTAAGATAAGAATAGGAGAAATATGGCAAAAAAGGACAATACCTACGATGCAGATGCGATAACGATTCTGGAAGGTCTTGAAGCAGTGCGGAAGAGACCCGGAATGTATATCGGAAGTACATCTACTAAGGGATTGAATCATCTGATTTATGAAATTGTTGACAATGCGGTGGATGAGCATCTGGCAGGATACTGCACAGAGATTTTTGTCACATTGAATGCTGATGGTTCAGCTACGATCAAGGATAATGGCCGTGGTATCCCGGTAGGCATCAATTCCAAGACAGGTAGGCCTGCGGTAGAGGTTGTGTTCACGGTGCTTCATGCAGGCGGCAAATTCACGGATGGCAATTATAAGATCTCAGGCGGTCTGCATGGTGTAGGCGCATCTGTCGTAAATGCATTGTCAGAGTGGCTGACTGTTGATGTCCGCAAGGATGGAATCATATACAATCAGCGATATGAGCAGGGGAAGGTCTGCTATGACCTTCGTAAAAATGGCACATGCAGGAAGACAGAATCAGGCTCTACCATCACATTCCTTCCTGATAAGGAGATCTTCGATAAGATATATTTCAAGGCAGATTCTATTAAGAGCAGGCTGCATGAGACGGCCTATCTGAATCCTGAACTTACAATAACATTTACTAATAAGAGATTTAATGAAGAGGAGACTGTAGTTTATCATGAGCCTGACGGTCTGGTTGCATATGTCAATGAGCTTAATTCAGGCAAAGAAGCTGCGGCTCCTGTTGTATATTTTAAGGGGCAGGAAG
>CAVARE010000044.1:0-33126 GCA_963591145.1 Anaerotignum sp.
GTCTGTCTGTCTGTCAAAACGTACATGACCGCCATCTCCTTGTCAACTTCTTTCTTTTCGTGCTTTACTTTACCACAGTAAATAGTTTGATTCAATACTTGCGGGGCATTTGTCTGCTTATATCCTCTTTTGTCCGATTCTGTGTCTGGTAATGTCCGAATTTGTTTGTTCCTTATTTTCTATATATTGTGAATGACCCTTCGATACTGCTCCTGTGATGAACTACACCGTAAATTCATCCTTGACAACGCCTGCATCCACTATTATATAATACTTCACGTGTGTGCTATAAATGTTTTGAGCTGCACCTGCTCTATTTACTACGAACACTCGGTGTAGTTTCAGCACTTATATTTGCACGGAACAATCTTTATAATGGTTATGTCGCCACGGCGACGAATGTGTTAAATGTCAAACTGGAGGTTTTATGCAAACTAATAATACTTCATCGTCACCTTCCGTCGATGCACGTAAGGCTATTTACGCTGGTGCCACTGCTGATGAAACAGAATACACCGTTGATCTGATTGAGCTCGCCCGCGCGTGCCTCGCCAAATGGTATCTGATCGTTATCGTAATGGTTATCTGTGCTGTTATCCTGGGCGGAATAAATAAGCTGTTTCTGCCTCATCGGTATCAGGCTGATTCATCACTCTATATTTCAACTACAGACTCTGTCACCACAGTTGGTGACATTCAGATATCAGCTCTGGTCACAGAGGACTACGAGAGTATCATCAAGAGTCGTTCTGTTCTTGACACCGTCATTTCGAATTTATCTCTTGACATGGATTATAAGGCACTGTCTCAGTGCGTTACGGTATCTAATCCTAGTAATACCCATATAATTGAGATTTATGTAACGACTCAGGATATCGACGAATCTGTCAGAATCTGTAACGAGATCCTGAACCTCAGTGCCGATGAGATATATAAGGTCATCGGTACAGGTAAGCCTTCCATCCTTGATACAGCATCTGCAGCTCATATAGTGGATGTTAAATCATCCGCATTCAAGTATGCAGTTATCGGGGCACTGATCGGACTTATCGCGACATGTGCGATCATCATTATACGTGTACTTCGTGATACAACTATCAAGTCCGCTGAGGATATTGAGCGATATACCGGGCTGCCGGTACTTGCTTCTGTTCCTGTGAACAAGCCTGGCAGCAGCGGCAAATATGGCTACGGATACGGCTATGGTCATCGTTCTTCGGCAGCATCTGCCCGTATCGTACCGGCATCGGATGCACCTATCCACAGTAGAGCAACTGCTTCTGGAGCTTACAACCATCCGCAGACCACTGGTAAGAGAGGAGGTAACGCATAATGACTCAGTTAAATATTTCCAGATCCAATCTCAGCTTTCAGACTGAAGAATCCATCAAAATGTTAAGAACCAGTATTCAGTTCTCCCGGGTTGATGTCAATTCCATTACAATTACTTCTACCAGAGAAAATGAAGGCAAATCCTTCATCGCCATGGAACTGGCCAGAGCATTTGCCGACCTCGGCAAGAAGACTCTGCTTGTTGATTGCGACATACGTAATTCAGTATTTGCTAAAAAGCTCGGTATTTCTGACAGAACTCCTGGTCTGAGTGATTTTCTCGTAGGCAATGCTGCTCTCAAGGACATCCTCTGTGCTACCAGAATTCCGAATCTGAGCGTAATTCTGTCTGGCTCATACGCGCCGAACCCAGCCGAGCTTCTTAACAGTGCCAGATTCTGCAATCTGTGTGAGGCACTCAACGAGAAGTTAGACTTCGTGATCTATGACACTCCGCCACTTACAGCTGTTACAGACGCTGTTATTGTCGCACAGAATACAGATGGTGCCGTTATGGTTGTCTCCGAGGGTGAGACTGACCGTCGTGAACTGATTCACTGTGCATCAGTTCTTGAAAATGCCAATGTCCACATTATAGGGACTGTCCTTAATAAGGCCGGCAGCCATAATGGCAAGTACGGCAAATATGGCAAGTACGGTTATGGTGAATACGGTTACGGCAAGCGCTGACATTTTTCTCTTATTGCCACCTGCTGACTTGTCTGCTATAATACCTTGTAATTGTGTGCGCAGCAGATTGCAGTTTATGTTCTGCATATCTGTATGGCCTGCATATGCGATATTGATTGCAAGTACGGCAGGTCTGGCGCTGGTTTTTGGTGAACTGCATTCCGTCATGAGGAATGCACAATATATTAGGAGGACAAACCAATGGGATACAAAATTTTTACCCTGAGCCCTGGCTCAACCTCAACTAAGCTGGCTGTATTTGACGGCGAAGAGAGACTCTTCAAGGCAAATGTTCAGCATGACGTTGAGAAGTTAAAAACATTTGCAAGAGTTTCTGATCAGCTCCCATACAGAGTTGAGACAATCCTTGATGAACTCAAGAAGAACAACATCGCAATCAGTGATATGGACGCATTCGCTGCATATTCAGGCGGCCTTGAATCAACTACAACAGGTATCTTCCCTGTTAATGCTAAGATCCTCGAGGACTGCTCATCAGGCAGACTGATGGAGCATCCGGCTATCTTAGGTGCTCAGATCATCGGTGCATTTGCTAAGGAAACTAACAAACCGGCATTCCTGGTTAACCCACCTGATGCTGATGAATTCGACGATGTATCAAGAATTTCAGGTATCAAGGGCATCCACAGAGAGAGCCACATCCATGTTCTGAACCAGAAGGAAGTTGCTCTTCGAGCTGCTAAGCAGCTCGGCAAGCCATATAACGAGTGCAACCTCATCGTTTGCCACGTAGGCGGCGGTCTGTCAATCGCAGCTCACAAGCAGGGCAAGATTGTAGACGGCAATGACGTTCTTAACGGTGATGGTCCTATCGCACCTAACCGTTCAGGCTATGTTCCACTTCTTCCTGTTATCAAGATGTGCTATTCAGGCAAGTATTCTCTGAATGACATGAAGAATAAGGTTTCTAAGACAGGCGGTCTGCTGGGTCTTCTCGGCACAGACAACATGTTAGAGATCAAGGACAGAATCGCTAAGGGCGACAAGTGGGCTGATCTGGTTTACAGAGCATTTGCTTACAACCTGGCAAAATATATCGGTTCATATGCATGCGTTATGGAAGGCAAGGTTGATGCCATTGTTATGACTGGCGGCGTTTCTAATGACGTTGACTTCATCGCAAATGTTAAGAAGTATGCAGGATGGATCGCAGATTTCATCATCCTCGCTGGTGACTTCGAGATGGAAGCTCTCGCAAGCGGTGCTATCCGTGCTCTGGATGGTGAGGAAGCTCTCCTGGAGTATACAGGTGTTCCCGTTTGGACACACTTCGACTTCGAGCCAGCTGATGAATAAATTGATTGCTTGAGGCATGCAAATGTGCATCCTGGCAATACATTTATATGTAATAAAAACAAAGTCTTTTATCTTTAGAAAAAGAGGTCGGCAGGATTGAATCCGCCGACCTCTTTAAATTATATTTTCTAAATTTATGCCATCAATGCTGAGATGCCGAAATATCCCAGTATCAATATGCCCAGCACGATTCGGTACCAGCCGAAGACCTTGAAGTTATGCTTCTTGATATAGCCCATCAGGAACTTGATGACAATCATGGATACTACGAATGCTACCACCATGCCCACCAGCAGGATAACCGCCTCTGATGCGGTGAAGCTCAGGCCGAACTTGACGAGCTTCAGAAGGCTCGCGCCAAACATAACAGGGATAGCCAGATAGAAGGTAAATTCCGCTGCTGCTACTCTCGACACGCCGATCAGCAATGCCCCGATGATGGTGGCGCCGGAACGGGATGTTCCAGGGAATATTGCCGCTATCAGCTGGAACACGCCGATGATCAGGCACATCTTCCATGTGATACGGGAAACGGATTTCGCCTTGACGCGGCGTCCTCTATTATTATTTTCAATTACGATAAATGCGATACCAAATACTATGAGGGCGATCGCAACTGTCCAGTAATTATAGAACAGCGCCTCGAACTGATCATTAAATGCCAGGCCGATAACTGCGGCTGGTATGCATGCAACGATGATCTTGCCCCACAGCTTAATGATGTCTCTGTTAACATATGACATCGCTCCCGTCTCTGCTACAGGATTGTCATTGTATTTGCGGCCGAATGGCCAGATCTGATGCCAAAATATAACAACAACCGCCAGGATTGCGCCCAGCTGGATCACAACCTCGAACATGCTCCAGAATGCCTCGGACACATCCAGTTTAACAAACTCGTTCAGCAGGATCATATGTCCCGTGCTGCTTATGGGCAGCCATTCCGTGATTCCTTCTACCAAGCCAAATAGTGCTGCCTTAAGTATTTCTATAAATGCCATTTTATGCTCCTTTATCGGATTTTATTTTATTATTTTGTTGATTTGGGTATCTCTCACAATAGCCGGTCGTATTCTCGCAGCTTGAATCATTCTTAGCTAGGCATTCATAATGCATTTTAATGCATCAATCTCCTACCTTGCTTACACGCACATTCATGTCCAGATATGTGCTGCAGCCGCTCAGATCGCCACTCTCGGTATATTGCCACATGTCAAATCCATACTCGCCACCCGGCACATCGCCATAAGACGCATACCATATCTCATAATCTGCCAGCTGTGTCAGATCCAGGTTTCTCCTGATCCATGCAGATGATGCGTATACGCCAGCTCTGTAGCCGCTAGCCTCTATGGTCTCGCAGAAGGCTCTGGCATTAAATGTGAAGTTAGCCTCAGCCATAACCTCTGTCCTGGCTGCAGCCTCTGCCACTTCCTCAGTATCGAAATACACAGGAAGGTCTATACTATATCCTGCCAGGTTATCAATAACAAATTGTGCCTCTTCTCTGGCTTCGTCTTCATCAATTGCCTGCGAATAGAAATATACGCCGATCTGAAGGCCTGCATTTGCCGCGCCCTGCATATACTCATGGAATCGGTCATCCAGTACCAGATCGCCATATTCATAGCCTCTGCAGCCTAATCGTATAATAACGAACTCGACGCCCTGTGCCTTCAGCTCATCCCAGTCGATATCGCCGTTCCATTTGGACACATCCACACCTACAGAGCTGGTGAAGCCCTCCTCAGTGTAATACATCATGCTGCCCTCACGCTGCCAGCAGCTGCTGTTAAGATGATTAGTTATACATATCGAAGACTCCCCCAGCGTACTGTCCAGCTCTGCATCATGATACCTCTCGGCCAATACAATTGCAGGATGCGCACCTATACACAGTGCGACCGTTCCCAGCACACATATAAGTCTTCCAATGATTCTGTTCAACTATAACTTCCTCTTCTTATAACCGCGCCAATATAACGCCAATCACTATCTCTCAGCCTACCAGGTATTTCTTCATCTCGGCGAGCATTGCGTCGGCATCTGCCTCTGTCTTGCAACGAACGCCCATGTAATATTTAATCTTAGGCTCTGTTCCCGAAGGTCTTACGCATACCCAGCCATTTTCGAGTGTGAAGAACAGCACATTTGACTTGGCAAGTCCTGTTTCTTCAGGCTTTTCGAAGTCTCTGAATCTGACAACAGGATATCCTGCGATCTCCGTAAATGGAGCCTTACGGATCTTATCCATGATCGCTGCGATTTCCTTCAGACCTTCCTGTCCCTCGCGGGTGATGGAGATAGTCTGCTCCTTCACGAAGCCGTATCTCCTATACATGTCCTGAGCCACATCCCACATGGTCAGACCTTCACCCTTATAGTAGGTACATGCCTCGCACATCGTCAGCACTGCACCGCATGCATCCTTATCCCTGGCATAGGTGCCTGCCAGATAGCCGCAGCTCTCCTCAAATCCGAATATAAATGTACCCTTGCCGGCCTTCTCAGACTCCAGAATATTTCGGCCGATCCACTTAAATCCCGTCAGTACCTCTCTTAATTCGGCGCCATATTCAGCAGCCACCTGATCCGCCAGCTGGCTCGAAACGATTGACCTTATAATATAGCCATCCTTAGGCATCTGCCCCGAGGTCTTCATCTTCTTCATCAGATATTCGCACAGAATGCATCCGATCAGATTGCCTGTCAGGTTGTGGAAGTTGCCATCGGCATCCCGTACCATTACGCCCATTCTGTCTGAATCCGGGTCGGTACCCAGCACAAGATCCGCATTCACCTGAACCGCGAGATCATGTGCCAGCTTAAGAGCGTCCGTGATCTCAGGGTTCGGGAATTCTACTGTCGGAAAGTCACCATCCGGCACTGCCTGTTCCTTAACGATATTGACATTGGTAAATCCGACTCTCTCCAGGAGCTTCGGCACGATCTTAATGCCCGCACCATGAAGCGGTGTATATACAACGCTGATGTCCTTACCTTTATTTTTAATCAGCTCAGCATCCTTAATGGTGGTGCAGACCGCATCCATATATGCATTGTCCACGTCCTCGCCTATCTGAACATAGAGTCCCTTCGCCACAGCCTCATCCTTAGGCATCAACTTAGGCGACAGCATGTCTGTGATCTTATTGACACATGCCATAATCTCCTGGTCAAATGGCTCCGACACCTGCGCGCCATCTTCCCAATATACCTTATAGCCATTGTACTTGGCAGGATTATGGCTCGCGGTAACATTGATGCCGGCGATGCATTTCAGATATCTTACTGCGAAGCTCAGCTCAGGCGTAGGTCTTAAGCTATCAAATACATAGGCTCTGATGCCATTTGCATTCAAAACTGCCGCACTGATATCGGCAAATTCTGTCGACATATGCCGGGAATCATAAGCAATCGCAACGCTTCGCAGCGTATCTGCGTCAGCCTTCATACTATTAATATAGTCGGCCAGCCCCTGCGTTGCCTTAGCTACCGTATACATATTCATTCTGTTGGTGCCGGCGCCCAGAATACCCCTGAGACCCGCCGTACCAAACTCCAATTCTCTGTAAAATCTCTCTTCTATCTCATTTGCATCATCCTTGATCGCAATGAGCTCCTGCCTGATCGACTCGTCGATCCCAGGATGATTCACCCAACTTTCATATACCTTTCTAGCATCCATGTTTGGCCTCCTCCAAAAGTATTTCTTTATCGTTCAGTGTAGGTGATAGCATGACTTTCTGCAATAATTTTTCCAGAATTTCACCGATTTTTTTGCCTGCCGGGAAGCCTGCCGCAATCAGATCAGAGCCATTTATCGCCAGCTGAGAGATGCTCCATGGTTCGTTTTTATTCAGCAGATCCTCAGCTATCCATGCGGTCAATTCCAAGTCATAGCCATATGGCGGCTCTACCAGAGCTCCAGTATTCACTACATGCCTGAACTCTATCTCCTCGATAAAAGCATCCAGCCCTATCTTATTCAGCAAATGCTTGATTCCGACCTTGTCCGTCGGGATCTCTGTATTCTTATTCTTTATGATTTTTACGACTGCCTCACGCGTCTTATTGTCATACTTTAGGTACCTGAGCGCCGCATTCGTCTCTTCATATGACAGATTATCGAAAAATGCCGCCATCATAAGGCGTTTTCTTAATTCCCCAGGTTCAGAATGTCTCTCTATGAGCCCTACAGAGAGTGCCGATCTCAGACGAGCCCGCTTATTGATTTCCGTCAGAATTCTGTTTTTAGATGTATCAAAACATCTCGACTCTGGGCAGCTGATGATATACTGCGACAGCCCCAGCTCGGCATATTCATTTACAAATGTCGGATTCGGCGACAGCAGAGTCTTCTCCCACTCCTCACGGATTCGTTCCATGCTGATGTCTGCCAGCCTTGACGCGTACTTCGATATCATCGCCTTTGTCTGCGGCTCTATCTTAAATCCCAGCTGCGCCGAGAATCTCACAGCCCGCATGATCCTGAGGGCATCCTCGTTGAACCGTTCATCAGGATCCCCCACGCATCTTATGATGCCGTCCTTCAGATCACGCTCACCATCGAACATGTCAATAAGTCCGTCCTCGCCCCAGGCAAATGCATTGATCGTAAAGTCACGCCTCTTCAGGTCCTCCGCCAGTGACCTGGTAAATGTCACATGCTCTGGGTGCCGTCCGTCCTTGTACTCGCCGTCCACACGGTAGGTCGTGACCTCATATCCCACACCATGCTTAACCACCATCACGGTGCCATGCTGTATGCCGGTATCCACGGTATTATGAAATATCTCCTTTACCTCCTGCGGCATGGCAGATGTGGTGATGTCCCAGTCCTTCGGCTCCCGGCCCAGCAACACATCCCTGACACAGCCACCCACGATATATGCTTCATAGCCATGCTCCTTCAGTGCGCCTAATATCTCGCTCACCGACTGCGGTATTTCAATTTTTATATTCTTATCAACCATATTCCCTCTTGTAAGTTGCAGAGACAAAATCGCCTAGAAATCGTATGCTCATACGGCATTTCCCATTTTAAAGGTTCGATTTCTAGGCGATTCTTATATTTGCAGCTTCCGTAATTTTTAATATGCCTTGCCCCAGTATACCATTGCCTTGGCTGGTTTGCCGCAGCATACGCATACGTCTGAGAGCTTGTGCTGTTCAAATGGCATGCAGCGTGATGTTGCTGTGGTATCTTCCTTAATCTTCAGCTCGCAGGCCTCATCGCCGCACCACATAGCTCTGACAAATCCCGGTTTATTGGCAATCGTATCCTTGAACTCATCATATGTTGTGGCATCATATGTATGCTCATCGCGGAACTTGAGGGCGCGGTTATACATGTCATTCTGCATCTGATCCATGATCTCTGGAATACGCTCTGCGATCTCATCAAGGCCGACTGTGATCTTCTCTCTCGTATCACGACGAACAACAACCGCGTGGCCTTCTTCGATATCCTTAGGTCCGATCTCAACACGAAGCGGAATTCCCTTGATCTCCTGATCAGAGAACTTCCAGCCAGGGCTCTTCTCCGAATCGTCCAGCTGAACGCTGATTCCAGCCTTCTTGATCTTCTCGTAGAGTTCATTTGCCTTATCCAGCACGCCTTCCTTGTGCTGTGCGATAGGAATAACCATGACCTGAACAGGCGCGATACGCGGCGGCAATACAAGACCCGAGTCGTCGCCGTGAACCATAATGAGCGCGCCGATAGTACGGGTGCTCATGCCCCATGAGGTCTGATGAACATACTTAACCTTATTATCCTTGTCGGTAAATGTCATGTCAAATGCTCTGGCAAATCCATCACCGAAATTATGGCTTGTGCCCGACTGAAGAGCCTTGCCATCATGCATCAGTGCCTCGATCGTATATGTAGCCTCTGCGCCAGCGAATTTCTCCTTATCAGTCTTGCGGCCCTTGATCATAGGAATAGCCAGGTACTTCTCACAGAAATCAGCGTAAACATTAAGCATCATCTCTGTGCGTTCCTGAGCCTCCTCAGCTGTCGCATGAACCGTATGACCTTCCTGCCACAGGAATTCTGAAGAACGAAGGAACGGTCTTGTGGTCTTCTCCCAGCGAACTACTGAGCACCACTGATTATACAGCTTCGGCAGATCTCTGTAGCTCTGAACAGTATTAGAATACAGATCGCAGAACAGTGTCTCCGAAGTAGGTCGAACGATCAGTCTCTCGTCTAACTGCTCGCCGCCGCCGATTGTTACGATGGCGCATTCAGGAGCAAATCCCTCGACATGATCCTTTTCCTTCTGAAGAAGACTCTCAGGAATGAACAGCGGCATATATACATTCTGCACGCCAGTCTCCTTGAACATAGCATCCAGGTTCTTCTGGATATTTTCCCAGATCGCGTATCCGTTAGGAAGGATCATCATACATCCCTTAACGGTTGAATAGCGCATAAGCTCTGCTTTCTTAACTACATCAGTGTACCATTGTGGAAAATCCTCACTCATTGGAGTGATATCTTCTACAAGTTTTTTATCCTTTGCCATCTCATCCTCCTGATGATTTATCATGTAATACGCACCTCTTCGGTGCAGTTATTGTATATAAGTCGACTGTTATACGCCTGCAGCATTTCTACCGCTGCGTCTAACCTCGCATTCCGAGATTCACCGCATGCGGTTAATCACTTTGTGCACCTGCACGCAGTCCCCGCTTCATGCCAGTCCTGCAGCTTTCTTAAGCTCCTCGACTCTGTCGAGTCTCTCCCATGTATTATTCTTGCCGCCCCGGCCGAAGTGTCCGTAGTTGGTCGTCTTAGAAAATACCGGTTTTCTCAAATCAAGCATTTTGATTATGCCTGAAGGTCTCAGATCGAAATGCTCCATTACGATTTCTTCTAGCTTTCGGTCATTTATCTTACCCGTTCCAAATGTATCAACCATTACAGATGTAGGCTGGGCAACGCCGATCGCATAGGAGAGCTGTATCTCGCATCTGTCCGCAAGTCCCGCTGCCACAATGTTTTTTGCAATATATCTGGCTGCATATGAAGCCGAGCGATCCACCTTGCTGCAGTCCTTACCCGAAAATGCTCCGCCGCCGTGACGTCCCATTCCACCATAGGTATCTACGATTATCTTACGACCCGTAAGACCCGAGTCGCCATGAGGTCCGCCCACGATGAACTGGCCCGTAGGGTTAATGAAATATTTGGTCTTATCATCCACCAGCTCTCTCGGAAGAACCGCATCGAAGAGCTTCTCCTTGATGTCCTTATGGAGCTGCTCCTGGGTCACCGTCTCATCGTGCTGCGTAGAGCATACGACAGTATTGATGTGGATCGGCTTGCCATTGTCATCATATTCTACTGTCACCTGAGCCTTGCCATCCGGACGCAGATATTTAAGAACTCCGTCCTTTCTGAGTTTAGTCAGATTATAGGTAATCTCATGTGCAAGATATGCCGGCATTGGCAGATAGCCGTCTGTCTCGTTGCAGGCAAATCCAAACATAATACCCTGGTCACCGGCACCCTGGTTTTCCTCTGCATTTGCATCATCTCTGGTTTCTAAGGCTCTGTCAACGCCCATCGCGATATCAGGCGACTGTGTATCCAGCTTAACCATTACCTCGCAAGTGTCAGCATCAATACCGGTAGCCGCGTCAGTGTATCCGATCTTACGAAGAGTATTTCTTACGATTGCTTCGTAATCAACACTGGCAGTTGTGGTTATCTCACCCATTACCAGCACAAAATCCGTAGTCGTACATACCTCGCAGGCAACTCTGGCATAGGGATCCTGCTCTAGGATCGCATCCAGAATAGCATCTGAGCAGGCATCACAGACCTTATCCGGATGTCCTTCTGTTACCGATTCAGATGTAAATAATCGTTTGTTCATCTTATTTTTCCTCGAAAATTCTCTTTCACGCTCTTAATTGCAGCAAGCCTCTCGTCTCACAGCAACCAATATTTATATATAATTCTTAGTTTAGTTCGATTTTATTTCCTTAAGAGACGCAACAAAAACCAACCAGGTCTTACCCTGATTGATTCCTATTAAGTAATTGTCCTTATGACTTAGGCATTTTTCTTCAGAAACTCTTCTACTTTCTGTATATCCTCTGTATCTATCTTCTCTATAGTCGCGCCCAGTGATCTTAATTTGCCTTCGAAGTCCTCATATCCTCGCTGTACAAATACGATACCATCCACCTGTGTGATACCATCAGCAGCAAGTCCTGCGATCGTAAGTGCCGCTCCCGCTCTTAAATCTGGGGCATAGATATTGGCACCCTTCAGCCTGTTTACACCAGTTATAATAGCCGTATTAGACTGGACCTTGATTCTGGCGCCCATTCTTATAAGCTCTGAGGTATATTTAAATCTATTTTCAAATATGCTTTCAAGCACGGTACTCGTGCCTTCTGCCAGGGTAAGAGCAACTACCATCTGTGGCTGCATATCTGTCGGAAATCCCGGATATGGTAAGGTCTTAACATGCGTCGCGCTGAGCCTGTTATTAACTACCACCCTGACTGCCTCATCATATTCTTCTATATAGCATCCGATGTCCTCAAGCTTGGCCGTGATCGACTCAAGATGCCTTGGAATTACATTATTGACTGTGACGTCGCCGCCTGTGGCTACGCCAGCGAGTAAGAATGTTCCCGCCTCGATCTGATCCGGGACTACCGTATATTCGGTCTTATGAAGGGCCGGGACTCCCTTGATTCTGATAACATCAGTTCCTGCTCCACGGATATTGGCTCCCATACTGTTAAGCATATTGGCAAGATCTACTACATGCGGCTCCTTAGCCGAATTCTCAATGATAGTAAGTCCTTCTGCCAGAACTGCTGCCAGCATTACGTTAATCGTCGCTCCTACCGACACCATATCAAAATATATATGATTGCCTACGAGCCTGTCGGCTGACGCCTTGATCTGTCCATCGTCCAGATCAACCACAGCGCCCAGCGCCTTGAATCCCTTAATATGCTGGTCTACAGGTCTTGCGCCTATGACGCATCCGCCCGGCATCGCAACCTCTGCCTTATGAAATCTTCCCAACAGCGCTCCCAGAAGATAATACGAAGCCCTGATCTTACTTATATATTCATAATTGAGGCTGCAGGATGAAACTGTAGCCCCTGTTATTTTTACTTTATGTCTATCTATTCTCTCAACTTGTGCGCCAATCTGCGATATAGCCTCCAACATGAGATTTATATCGCTTACATCCGGCAGGTTCGATATTACGACCGGCTCAGACGTCATTATGGCCGCAGGAATCAGCGCCAACGCAGCATTTTTAGCTCCGCAAATGTCGACAACTCCATTGAGCGGTTTTCCACCTTTTATGAAATATTGTTCCATACTATCCCCATAGTTACTTTTTCAACCGTCGCATTATAGCATAAGGCAATATGTAACACAAACACTTTTAGCCTACGGCCCGCTAGTCGCAGCAGCAGCGGTTCGCCATATAATCCGCGCGCTGGGACGCTTGCTAAAAGCCAGCTGCTACGCCGAGGTTCACAGCGCGCAGAAGCTTATATTCAACACCAGGGTGTGATTACGCAGCCGCTGTAATGCAAGTTACTGGTTGTAGATCGGAATCTCATAACCATGTGTTCCTATATAATGTCCGTCTGAATCAAACTCTGCGTCTGAGGTATATGAAAATGCCTTGAGTTTAAAGTTGCTGATCTCACTTGACTGTGGTGTCGGTCTTAACTTGATGGAGGTCATGAGTGTATCTTCCTGCATGTCAGCCTGTGTCAGATGAATATAGGTTCCGGTCTGACCGATATCACAGTATACCCAGACTCCCATGTAGCCTGTAACCGTATCATTTGCCGCATCTCCCATGAAGAGATCCGGATTGTCGGAGATATCTGCAGGCTTCAGGATCGTATATACCTTATGCTCGCCGCCCACGTCGAAGCTCAGCTCGTATCCGATCTTATATGTTACATCTGTATCCACGGCATACCAATAATCCGAATGAAGTGTATAGTAGTCGTCATAATAGATGACGTCCTCGGTTGAATTGATGGCCTCGAAGCTGGCTATGTCCTCGTCAACTGACCATGTGCAGCTATACTCGGTAACGACATCCATCTCACCGCCTGATCCCATGTAGAGCCTTACTTCCTTCTCATTTGGAAGATCCACTACAGTCTCCTCGGCAGCCGCAGTCTCAGTCTCTTCCTCAGCAACTGTGATAACTCCCTCCACAGCCTCTGTGGCCTTCTCCGCAATAATGGTCTGCCCCATCTGAGACTCTTCCTTAACCGGCTTATTCGTAACGGCCAGGATTATTATAATAATTATTAAAACGATCAATATTGCTGTTAAAAATACAATCGCTTTTTTAGTTGATCTTTTCATTTGCTGCTCCTTTCTGCGTTGCTTTTTGCAGCAGCTTCTCATTTGTTATATCGATTACAAACCATTTGGCCTCTACAGCTGCGACGCATTCACCGCCTGAGTAGAATTCCAAGGCATTGGTCTTGTCATTTTTCGCAAATCCATCCGACAGGAATGTATCTCCCTCTTCCGGAGTCTTAACTACGCCTACGCCCTCCAGTCTGAAGCTGATCTCTGATAAGAGGTTTACATATGACAGCTCAGGAAGTGATACTAATACCTGCGACTCCACACCCGGCAGTAATTTAAATCTGCCCAGTTTGAGATAATACGCTGATCCTTTCTTGGTTATACTCACCTTAACAGGAAAATGGTCATCATAAAAATGACTGATATACAGTGGAAAATCTGCCTTAAGCACGGTGCGGTTCAGGTCTAATTTGAATTCTTCCCTTACCTTCTTGAGCGCATCTGTAATCTTCAGCAATACGACATCGTCGCCGAAGAATTTGCCCATCTCCATACGCTTCTTAATGGCAAAATCCGCCTCCAGGTAGAATTTATACGCATCCCTGGCACCCATGCCGAATATGAGCTTCTCCATGCAGATGTTGCCCATCCGCAGCGCGTAATCTGCGAATTTGTTGCTAAACTCCCCATCGCAGAATCTGTCCAGGGAGTCCTTGTATCCGTCGATGATCAGGTTGATGCCCATATCGATATTTTTCTGGGTGCCCATGCCATGTATCAGCATGTCGCCGCATTTGTATATCGACTCATCGATGCCGGCCAGCGCGCCATATGAGAAGTATCTGAAGGCCTTCTCATAATCCGGGCCGTTCTTGCCGACCCTGCCGTAATAGTAAATATATCCCAGAGAATTGGCCGCAAATGGATCGGCATTCTTCTCATATAATTTAAGAAGATATTTTTCGGCCTGCTTGAAGCTCTGTCTGTAAACAGAATTGCCTACATAATAGCCCCATGCCAGAATCTTCATGGCCTGCGCATCGCCTATCTCGTACAAATCCTTGACAAACTGCTTATACTGCCGCTTGATTGCCATAGGCGCCTTGCTTATATCCATGTCTTCCTCGAACATATTTATAATATGGCGCTTCTGTGACACAGAAAAGACCCACTCATCCTCTGATTTTTCTTTATTGTATTCGTAGGTTCTGACTCGGCTGGCTATGTCCTCGCATACCGCCTTATATGCCGTCTCTTCGATACCGGTGCCCAGAAAACCGTCATTCCAGTTAGGCTCGTCATCGAATTTTACGATATATTTCTCGGTATCCTCTCTGGTGACAAATCTGTCTTCCAGCTTCCAGTACAGTCCCTCCGCCAGGGAATATACTGTCGAGAACAGCTCATCCTCTGTCTCTGGAGCATCTGAGAAAATATCTTCCTTATAGCGTTCCTTAATCTGCAGCTGGTCATAGAATACGTTCTGGATCAACCAGAACCATTCCTTGAATCTGTTGAGACAGTCGCGGTGCTCGTTGATGGCACGCAATGCCTCTGATATATCATCCGGGCGCAGCTTATACTCTTCCTGTGCCTTAATGTTAAACATCGGGAAGACCTTATCCGCAACTTCTCTATACTGCACCTCGGCACGGGCAAATCTCCTCAGGCCCTCTGCATCCAGTGTCATCGGCTCAATCAGTGAGATGCCCGACTCAATAATATCAAGCATCGCCTGCGGCTCGTTCTTACTATTATATGGTAGCACTTTATAGGATCCGTCCACATTAACCGCGGCAACAGATCCGTATCCTCCCATATATTCTCCGTATTTAATTTTTACCCAATCACCTGTTTGATACATGTTATAAAAGTTCCGGATGGTGGCTGCACAGATGAGCGAGTTTACTCGCACAGCGGTGCAGCCACCAGACGGACTAGAGGTCATGAGCGCGTAGAGCGACAGCTCGGAGTGCGAATGTCCTCGTGGATTGCGAGAGCACGAAGTGCGAAGCAATCCAGTTTTATAATATACTTCCAATTTTCAGACGCCACGTGCAGCCACCAGACGGACTACAGGTCTAGCACTATCTGCCTGCCGCTTTTCTCGTACTGTTTATATTCAACCCCTGCTGCATCCAGCATCCTCTTGGATGCGATCACGCCCGGCGTGTCAGCATATTTGTCACTATCATAAATGAGCGTCTTGATTCCAGCCTGAATAATAGCCTTCGCGCACTCATTGCAAGGAAACAGCGTAACATACAGCTTCGTTCCCTCCAGACTGCCGCCTCTGTAATTAAGAATCGCATTCAATTCGCTGTGAGTTGAATACAAATATTTGTTATGATCCGGCGTCTGGTCTGTCTTCTCCCATGGGAATTCATCGTCAGAGCATCCGATAGGAAAGCCATTATATCCCATGGACAATATTTTATTATTCTGGCTCACAATGCATGCGCCCACCTGCGTGGACGGATCCTTCGATCTAAGGGCTGACAAATGGGCAACACCCATAAAATACTCATCCCAATTAATGTAGTCCATTCTCTTGTTGCTCATCTTAAGCTCCTTCCTTGCTCTTAAGCTTCTGAGACAGCGGCTTATGCCAGTACAACGGTCTGCAAATAGCTATACCCAATAACTTGCCTGAATTTTCATCCGTATCATCAGCCTTCTATCTTGCCGATTCTTCTGATATGCTTCTCTTCTGCTGAAAACGGCGTATCCAGGAAGATATCCAGGAGCTTCTCAGCCTTAGCATAATCTACTACACGTGCGCCCAGGCATAAAATATTAGCATCGTTATGGCTTCTGGTAGCCTCAGCTGAGAATTCATCACTTAATACTGCCGCACGTATGCCCTTTACCTTATTTGCCACCATGCTCATTCCGATGCCGGTACCGCATACCAGAAGACCCTGCTCGGCCTCACCGCCGGCAACAGCATTTGCCACCTGCTTAGCATAATCAGGATAGTCGCAGGATGCCTCGCTGTAAGTTCCGTAATCCTTAACCTCATATCCTCTGTTCTTCAAATGTTCTATCAGCTGATTCTTCAGCTCGTAACCTGCATGATCGCTTCCTACTGCTATCATTTATAATTCCTTTCCGCCAATATGATGGCTGACCAAATATATCTACTGCAAATGCATTGCATGCCATGACAGGCACAGACATCTGCATAAATGCTAATTAAATGCGGGATTTGTGCATGCCTTGCGCACGTCTCACATCAGATAGGTTCCTCTCGCTCCATAAGCTTATCGATGAGCCTGTCCGTGACTCTGTCCACGACGGCGCATACCGCCTCGTACTCTTCCATGCTGCCGCCTATCGGGAGCCTGATATCGCCGGCTTCTCCCACGAATTCCCGCAGCATGTATACATTAACTGCATTCGGGAATCTGTCATATATATTCTGCTTGCTGGCCGCGTCAAATGCAAGTATCAATGTATCATCGGCAAATTCTTCACCCGTCAGAGGCTTGGCTCTATAGCCTGACAGTGTGGTGCCCTTGCGTCTGGCCAGCTCCTGGATCTTCTGATTGGCAGGCTCCGGGAAGAGCACAACATTGCCCCTCGAATAAATCTCGAACCCCCATATTCCCTGCATCTGCAGCTTATGTGCCAGAAGCACCTCTGCATACGGGCTCAGACCCGTTCCATCTTCTTCAAGAAAAATAATAGTTCTAAATCTCATATTGCTCACTTAGAATAAATAACTTCCTCTATCATCTCGCGCGTCACGGTGCCTTCTCTTAAGATCTTATAATCAGCGCCGCTCATGTCCAGTACTGTCGACGATATACCCACCTCGCATGCGCCTCCATCAATGATCATGTCAACCCTGCCATCCAGATCCTCAATGGCCTCGGAAGCATTCGACGCGCTGCGCCTGCCTGATATATTGGCAGATGGTGCTGCCAACGGAGAATCTGCCAGTGCGATTATCTGTCTCGTAAGCTCAAGATCCGGCATTCTGAAGCCTATCGTATCAGCCCCTGCCGTAACCTCGGCTGGAATATATGCATCCGCTTTCTTCTTAAATATAAGTGTCAGTGCGCCTGGCCAGAATCTGTCCATCAGCTTGTATGCACAATCAGGAATGCTGTCTGCTATCCGCGCCACCTGTTCAGAGTCTGAAACCAGCAGACTAAGTGGCTTGTTCTCAGGTCTTCCCTTGGCTGCAAATACCTTTCTCACCGCCTGTGCATCGGAATAAATCGCACCCAGACCATATACTGTATCCGTCGGAAATGCGACAATCCCGCCTTTTTTCAGGACTTCAGCCGCTTTCTTAGCTGCCGCCGCTGTATTATTTTGTTCTACTTTAATGATTTCTGTATCCATTTGCAAAATTCGCAGGCAATTGAATGCTTGCCGCTGTTTGTGAAATTGATGAATGAACCTATGCAAAATTATGAGACATTATAGCACACGCCCTTGTCTGCTTGCAATGAAATGACCGTTTTGTTATATTAATTTGCATGGCAGACATATTAACTAATCCCTATACAATAATGGGATGCACCGGCATAATTGCAGCCGGCATCCTTGTTTATATTCTCGTAAGAAAGTTCCCACAGCTGGCCGCCGGCATGGCAGGCTGCGCTATATGTGCCGTGATCGGCATGTTCATCGGGGCTCATCTTCTATACTTTATAGTAGGACTTCCAGATTTTGCCGGCAATTATTCTAACGACATCTACGACGTGCAGAGCTTTTTAACTGCATTTCTAAATGCCTCGGCAGGCATGGTATTCTACGGTGGGCTGTTCGGTGCGATACTTTCTATATTGATCTGCTGTAAGGCTTCTAATCTTAATTCCAGATTATATCTGAATGCCTTATGCTGTGCATTTCCAATGGTGCATGCATTTGGAAGGATCGGCTGCGCCCTCGGGGGCTGCTGCTATGGCATCGAATATCATGGTCCATTTGCCATTCAGTATACGGAGGCACAGATTAATCCCGGCGTCAGCGATCACATCGCGGATTTTCCCAGATTCCCGGTACAGGTGCTGGAGGCAGTTTTAGAGCTCGCCCTCTGTGCGCTGCTATTTAAGCTATTCTTAAAATTCAAGGATCAATATGCATTAGCTTCCATCTACCTGCTGATCTATGGGATCATCCGTTTCTTCGATGAATTCCTGCGGGGCGATACCATCCGCGGCATCTGGGGACCATTTTCCACCAGCCAGTGGATATCCCTTGCATGCATCATAGGCGCTGTGATCTATTTCTGTATCAGGCGCAAGGTCTTACATCAGCATTCGGAAACAATGTAGCTTCAAGCCTCATAGCATTTGCCTGCTTAAATATTGTCATCCTGACAGCATTCAATTGCATAATCAGCGGTTCACAGATTTACCCCAGATATAACACATTTTTTTCGGTAGTCAAATGCTTAATCTGGTGCTATATTACGCACAGAAAATTTAGCCGTTCTTTTACATCATTCGTATAAATCAGTGAACGGGCAAGCCCCCGCCAGAATAAATTGATATATATTCGAATATGATAAGAAAGCAGCATTTTCTTAACAACGAATCAAAAAGGAGAAATAAAATGAAAGCAAAAAGATTTACAGCAATTATGTTATGTGCAGCAATCGGCGTCGCTTCAGCATTTTCTGTTAGCGCATCCGAGGCTTCAACCGCAGCAATCGAGAGTGCTTCTGAAAATACAGAATCTGCATCAGAGGCAGTTGGTTCAACAGCCGTAGTCAGTGACCTCGGCAAATGGAATTCTATCCCAAGCGGCGGCATCGGCTACCTGACAGATGAGGAATACGAGATCCTGCAGAAGGCTTATGAAGGCTCTGATGATTCATTTGGAGGCGTTGCAGTATTAGGAACCCAGGTTGTATCTGGCACCAACTATGCTTTCCTCGGACAGACAACCATCGACGGCATATCAACATGGGCTATCGCCATCGTTTACCAGGATCTGGAAGGCAATGTATCACTTACATCAGTAAAAGCAATTGATATCAGCAAATACGTTGAAGAAGCTTCAGACATCAACTACGAGCAGCTCGCTGGCGGATGGACAGTTACAAGCACAAGATATGAAGTAGAATCTGATGATGCTGCCAGCGATGGCACAGAAAATGCAGCTGCAGAAGCAACTGACGCAGCTGAGCCTGCAGGTGAATCTAAGGCTGATGAAGCAGCCAGCGAAGAAGATGCAAATGTAAATGCTGAAGCTGGCGATGCTGTTGACTTTACTATTGAAAAGAGCCAGATCACAGATTCTGCAGCTGAAGCAATCACAGCAGCAACTAAGGACACTCTGGATGTTTCATACGGACCGATCGCTGAGATCGCTATGAAGCAGACAGAGACAGAAACAGACTATGCTATTCTGTGCAAGGCTGCAACAGTAGCAGACGAGCCTGCAGCCGGACTCGCAATAGTCGTAGTCAGCAAGGATGCTGACGGCAATTACGCAATTGCAAATATCGCAGGATTAAACCTGGCTGATTTCGCAGAATAATGTGAAAATTACAGGAAACACAAGACGCTGGTGATATATATCATCATTAGGTGTAAGCTTTCTTATTACAGTACAAACAAAAAAGGTCAGCTGCCAATATACGGCGGCTGGCCTTTTTTATTGCAGCTGTACGCCAGCATCACTTCACAGGGCTGTGCCCTTCTGTGGCACAAACAGTTTCGTCATGTCAGCTTTCTCAAGCGCAAGCAGCTTCACCTTCTTGTCAACACCTCCAGCGTAGCCTGTCAGACTTCCATTCGTGCCCACCACACGATGGCATGGAACAATGATTGAAATAGGATTATGCCCTACTGCTCCGCCTACCGCCTGCGCGGACATCCGTTCAAGTCCCCTTCGTTCTGCCATTATTTTCGCAATCTCACCATATGTCATAGTCTGCCCATAAGGAATGGTCAGCAGGATTCCCCAGACCTCCTGACGAAATGGTGATCCCTTCATTGACAGCGGCGGGGTGAAATCTGGTTCATTTCCGCTGAAATAAATATCCAGCCATCTTATGGTTTCCTCGAAGACTGGCAGCATCTGATCAGTTGCTTCCCCCTTGAGTGTATCTGCAAAATATTTCTGTCCGTCCAGCCAAAGTCCCGTCAGCCTCTCTCCGTCACTTGCAAATGTGATTCCGCCCATAGGCGAGTCATAACGATGTATGTAATTCATACGTTCCGATTGCTCCTTTATATATACTAGAGCGCTCTGCCACATGCATCCTACAACAGCAATAACCTCCGGCCTGGTCTTAATCGATATCATCGATGCTTACCTCCCGGAGGTTATTTTCGAAATTGTACTATTAGATGCTATGTATAACATTTCTTTATGTTTACAATGCAATTCTACACTAATCCATAATATTAGTCTAGCTTTTAAAACTTATAAGAAATTTATAGATATCTATAACGTCAGCTTATGATTTTTTGTATACATTTTCATGTCGCATTTTTCGCCGTTATAATCCGCTTAAAGTCATCAAAAAAATGAGATTAAGCGAATTATAGCCTTATAGCAGTATACAAAACGGCTGCCTGATCTCTCAGGCAGCCTTCTGATTTTATTTCATATTCGATCTCTTTCTCAATCTTGAGTCCAGGATTTTCTTTCTCATACGCAGGTTCTGCGGTGTTACCTCCAGCAGCTCATCTGTATCAATGAACTCGAGGCACTGCTCCAGTGAGAATATTCTAGGAGGTGTGAGCTTCAAGGCATCATCTGATCCTGATGCACGAGTATTGGTCAGATGCTTAGTCTTGCAGACATTAAGCTCGATGTCTTCAGACTTGCCGCTCTCACCGATAACCATGCCGGCATATACCTTATCGCCTGGCTTAACGAAGAATGTACCTCTGTCCTGAACTGCGAAGAGTCCGTATGGAACGGCCTCGCCAGCCTCGAATGCGATCAGAGATCCATTCTTTCTGTAAGCGATGTCTCCTCTGTATGGCTCATATCCGTCAAATATTGTATTAATGATACCCGTTCCCTTAGTAGCTGTCAGGAATCTTCCATGGAATCCGATCAGACCCCTGGCAGGGATTGAGAACTCAAGACGGTTGCTTCCGTCCGACAGAGTAGACATGCTTACGAGATTGCCCTTACGCTCAGAGAGCATACTGATTACTGTTCCTGCATACTCCTCTGGAACGTCAACTGTTGCTATCTCGATTGGCTCTAATTTCTTGCCATTTTCATCTGTTTTGTAGATAACCTCTGCCTTAGATACGGCAAATTCATATCCCTCACGGCGCATGTTCTCAATAAGAACTGACAGATGCAGCTCACCACGTCCTGATACCTTGAATGTATCGGTATTTTCCGTATCCTCTACTCTTAAGGAAACATCTGTATTGAGCTCACGATAGAGTCTTTCCTTAATCTGACGGGAGGTGCACCATTTGCCTTCCTGACCTGCCAGCGGAGAATCATTTACAATGAAATTCATGGAAATAGTAGGCTCTGAGATCTTCTGGAATGGAATCGCCTCGCTGCCCTCTGCGCAGATAGTATCACCGATCTGCAGGTCGCCGATACCTGACAGAGCCACGATATGTCCCATATCTGCCTTCTTAACGTCAACCTTATCCAGTCCGTTGAACTCATAGAGCTTAGTGATCTTAACCCTCTCTCTGGTATTTGGATCATGAGCATTGAGTCTTAAGAGCTCCTGACCTACCTCGATGCTGCCATTCTCAACCTTACCTACGCCGATACGTCCGACATATTCATTATAATCAATCGTAGAGATAAGAATCTGTGTCGGTGCTTCAGGATCACCCTCAGGTGCTGAGATATTCTCCAGGATGCAGTCAAATAACGGCTTCAGATCCTTGTGCTCATCCTCGAGATTCTTGATAGCGTAGCCCTGTTTAGCTGATGCAAATATAATCGGGGCATCTAACTGCTCATCTGTTGCATCCAGATCCATCATAAGCTCTAATACTTCGTCGATAACCTTCTCCGGTCTTGCCTCCGGTCTGTCGATCTTGTTAATGCAGACGATGACCTGAAGATTAAGCTCAAGTGCTTTCTTCAATACAAACTTAGTCTGCGGCATGGTTCCTTCAAATGCATCTACCAGCAGGATAACACCATTAACCATCTTAAGTACACGCTCAACCTCGCCGCCGAAATCAGCATGTCCCGGTGTATCTACGACGTTAATCTTAACGCCCTTATACTCGATGGCTGTGTTCTTAGACAGAATAGTGATTCCTCTCTCTCTTTCAAGGTCATTAGAATCCATTACTCTCTCGTGAACTTCCTGGTTCTCTCTGAATACGCCTGACTGCGCGAGCATGGCATCAACAAGCGTTGTCTTGCCATGGTCAACGTGGGCGATGATTGCTATATTTCTGGTATTTTCCTGTTTGCAGTTCATATATTCCCTCTATATGTATTATTGAAGTCCCGCACAGAATTGGGCGGGTCTACCTGTTATGTGCCACGAATTCCGGCACATGTATGACTATAAAACTATTGAATTCGAGGTATTACTATAGCACCTTTATTCCTTATTGTAAACGTGAAAATAACCACCTCGTTAAGCCAAAACGTACATAAAGCATATCGGCCTTTTTCTATCAATAAAAGCCCTGGAGCAGATTTTATTCATGCGTCTCCATCAATTTCTTATACTCCTCAGCACAGTTGATATTGGCAAATGCCTTCTCCAGATCTGCATCTTTTAGCTCCTGATGCTGCATCTTCAATTCTGATGCACTGACCAATTCAATATTATCTGCACCCAGCGCCTTGAAAAGACCATACTCTCCAGTCTCCTGCGCCCTCTTCATCAGTTCATATGCCCTTCTGGAATATGCTGCGGCACATGCCTCTGCCAGTGCCTCGCCATCCAGTGACAGCATCACTGCAACCGCTGGATCCTTCTCTTCGGCATGCTTTCTTTCCTCCTCCAGGATATCTTCTAACGATTCATCTGGCTGCACCAATCTGAGCCTTGGCTTCTCGTATCCCTTAGCCGTCATGGGATGCATCTCGTCATATTTAGCATCTGCTGCCTGCATCTTCTCTAGAAGGCAGGCCAGAGCCTGCATCGATGCGTTCGGGCTGTCAACTGCAGTCACCGCGAACTCCTTGAGTCTGGTCTGTTCAAATACCGACATAAGCCCTCCCATAGGGCCAATGCTGTCATACTTATCTGCCAGGATCTCAGGCTGAGCCGATGCACGCATTCCAGATGCTTTTATATATTCATAGATCTTCAGCGCATGCTCTTTATTGCCGCCTGCGATGATCACTCTGCCAAAATGTTTATTGGCCTCATCCAGCAGTATCTGCAGAAACGTCCTGCCGTTATATTCAAGAAATGTTTTGTCCGTACCCATGCGGCTGCTCTTGCCGCCGGCTAATATTATCAATGTCTTCGTTTTTTTATTATCTGTGATCATATTTTTTCATCCTTTACACAAATGTCAGCGATGCCTTTAACAGGTTGTAACCAGCCAGCAGCGCCTAATAACATCCGAGATCATTCATTTTTTTCATATTTCTGAGCTTTCATCCCAATATGTCAGACAGTCTGGCAAATTCTTTCAGCGTCAGCGCCTCGCCTCTTACTGTCTCTGACAGGTTCATCTCACGAAGAGCATCTGCGACCTGCTCCCTGGTATAACTAAGCGCCTGCGCATTTGCAATTGAATTGGCCAGGGTCTTTCTTCTCTGATTAAATGCAGCTCTTATAATGGCAAATAGCTTCGAAGGATCTGCTGCCTTCACAGGCCTTTTATCTGGTTCATAGATGTCCAGCCTTATAACCGCCGAATCAACATCTGGCCGCGGCAGGAAACAATTTCTCGTAACCGTCATCACGTATTCAGGCTTCGAATAATACTGAACTGCCAGCGACAGGGCGCCATAGCTCTTGCTGCCAGGCTCCTCCTGCATACGCTCTGCGACCTCCTTCTGTACCATAACCGTTATGCTCTTAATGCAGCTCTTCTTCTCCAGAAGCTCCATAATGATCGGCGTAGTTATGTAATATGGAAGGTTCGCAACCACCTTGATCTTGGGTATTTCGCTCACTGATTCATCCGTGTCCTGCGTAGAACCAGGGTTTATATTTTCCTCTGGCTTCTCTGCATCGCTTTGCGTCATTTTGTTTCGCACAACGTCCGCAATTAATTCCTCTATATCCACCTTCAGGATATCTTCATTTACCAGGGTAAAATTATCATAGTCCTGCATGGTTTCTCCCAGGATTGGAATCAGCATCTTATCCACCTCAACTGCGATAACCTGTCCGGCCGCCCTGCACAGTTGTCCTGTCAGTGCCCCCAGTCCGGGTCCAATCTCCAGCACTATGTCATCCTTCGTGACCTCCGCGGCACTCACAATCCCACTTAGGATATTATCGTCGATCAGAAAGTTCTGACCGTATTTTTTCTGTATAGAAAAATTATATTTCTTTAGTAATTCAATGGTAGTACTGTTAGTGCCTGCCATAGTATGTTCCTCCTGTAATATCCACAAACGATGATAATGGAAGTGTTTCCATTTCATCATAAGTATATTATCGCGCGCTGGGACGGCGCAGCCACTGCGAGAAAACAATCAGCGAAGGCGTTTTCGAGCAGTGGCTGCTACGCCGAGGTTCACAGCGCGCTTAATAAACCTTCGCTCACGCTGGGACGGCGCAGCTTCCTGACTAAAAGACAGCTGCTACGCCGAGGTTCATAGCGCGCTTAGTGCCACCTTCACTACTTGATTCCGTATACCCTCTTGGCATTCTGCGCTGCAATATCTACGACCATCTCTGCTGTCACTCCTTTAATGTCCGCGATGGTCTGCGCCGCATAGCTGATATATCCCGAGTCATTTCGCTGACCTCTGTATGGCGACGGTGCCAGATATGGACAGTCCGTCTCCAGTACCAGCATATCAAGGGGCATATATGAGACAACCTCCTTGATCTTCTTGGAATTTTTGAATGTAACCACTCCGCCGATTCCCAGCATGAATCCCATATCAAGGAATACCGCTGCCATCTCCTTACCATAGGAGAAGCAATGAACTATGCCGCCCACATCTCTGGCAGCCTCCGCCTTCATGAGATCTGCTGTATCTGCCGCCGCATCACGGCTATGTATATTAATCGGCTTGTGAAATTCCCTGGCCAGATTTATCTGGTCGGCAAACCACTTCTTCTGAAGTGCCTTATTAGTATCATCATAATGATAATCCAGGCCTATCTCTCCGACCGCTACTGCCTTAGGATGTGACAGTGACGCACGCAGCAGCTTCATCTCCCGCTCTGCCGCTGTCCAGCCAGGCGAAATAATCTCCTCCGGATCATATGCTGCAAATGTTTCTCCCAACCAGTCCTGTACCTTAGTTATATTATAGATTTCTATCCACTCAATGTCGGCCTTGTCTCTGGCTGCCTTCCTGGCCAGCTCTTCCTGTCTGTCCGTATCTTCTGCACCAGAGCTGCATCCGGCCCCTGGCAGTCCTGACAAATCCTGATCAGTATGTTCTGACCCTTGCCAGTCCACACTCTTGAGCGCAGCATCTGCGCTGCCATATACTTCCATCACTTTGCTGCCTGTATTATCTCCGCAGCCATATACCTCGCAGGGATGGAGTCCTGCCATTGCATATACAAAATCATAATGCTCCGCGAGAGCCAGAACCTTAGGTATGGTTCTCGCTGCCGCTGAGGCATTTATTACATTTGCCACGCCTCTTTCTAAAAGACCGGAAAGAATATCTTTCCGGTCTTCATCGAACGCATGGTCATCATAATGTGCATGTGTGTCTATAATCATACTCATTTATAATTCCCTGCCCGTCACTTATTTTGCTGTAAGGGCTTCCACCTGTGCCAGTACCTCCTTAACATCACGGCGTGCGAAGAGGATCTGAGGCTTCTCAGTTACCTTATTGCCTGATGGATAGAGGCCGAACTTGTCGAGGTCGTCAAATGCACGCAGCTCAGTATTTAACTGGTTTACAATATTAACCGCTGTATCAGGCATAAATGGCTGAATCAGTGACGCGCCGATGGTGATACCCTCAATCAGGTTATACAGAACTGTTGCCAAGCGATCCTTCTTAGCCTCATCCTTGGCCAGTACCCATGGCTCTGTCTCATCAATGTATTTGTTGCATCTCTTGAAGATGTTCCAGATCTCTGTCATGGCATCTGCAACATGCAGATCAACCATCTTCTCCACAGCCTTATCCTTAATGCCTGTGATCACAGCCTTGAAGTCCTCGTCAAGTGCAGCGCATTTCTCGCAGGTTGTGCCCTTGTTCTCCACAATGCCGCCGAAATATTTATTAGACATTGAGATGGTTCTGTTAACGAGGTTGCCCAAAGTATTGGCCAGATCTGAGTTAACACGCTCAGTCATAAGCTCCCAGGAGATGGTTCCGTCATTTTCAAATGGCATCTCATGCAGAACGAAATATCTTACGGCATCAACGCCGAATACCTCTACCAGATCGTCAGCATAGATAACATTGCCGCGGGATTTGCTCATCTTAACCGGAGCATCCTCGTCGTCCTGCTTGTCATTTTTGGCAAGTAAGAGCCATGGATGTCCGAATATCTGCTTAGGCAGCTCTACATCCAGCGCCATCAGCATGATCGGCCAGTAGATAGTATGGAATCTCAAGATATCCTTGCCGATCAGGTGAAGATCTGCCGGCCAATATTTCTTATACAGCTCTCCGTGATTGCCATCAGCGTCATATCCCAAGCCTGTGATATAGTTTGACAGCGCGTCAATCCATACATATACAACATGGTCAGGATCGAAATCTACAGGAATGCCCCATTTGAATGATGTACGTGACACGCACAGATCCTGAAGGCCCGGCTTCAGGAAGTTATTCATCATCTCATTCTTACGGGACTCAGGCTGGATGAATTCAGGATGAGTCTCGATATGCTCAATGAGACGGTCAGCATATTTGCTCATCTTGAAGAAATAAGCCTCTTCCTTGGCAGGATGAACCTCCATGCCGCAGTCAGGACACTTGTTGTCCTTAACCTGGCTGGCTGTATAGAATGCCTCGCATTCCTTGCAATACATGCCTTCGTATGAGCCCTTATAAATATCGCCCTTGTCGTAGAGCTTCTTGAAAATCTTCTGAACCTGTGCCTCATGATCGGCATCAGTCGTTCTGATGAAACGATCGTAAGACGCATTCATGAGATCCCAGATACGCTTAACCTCAGCCGCCGTCTTATCAACGAACTCCTTAGGTGTCAGACCTGCTGCCTTAGCCTTGTCCTCGATCTTCTGGCCATGCTCGTCAGTTCCTGTCTGGAATCTTACATCATAGCCTTCCATTCTGCGAAAGCGTGCGATTGCGTCAGCCAGCACGATCTCATATGTATTGCCGATATGCGGCTTGCCTGATGTATAAGCGATTGCTGTTGTAATATAATATGGTTTTGACATTTTTCCTCTTTTCCTCTGCCGGCAAATGAGCTGGCAGAAATTCTATATATCTATAATTGGTTTAGGCTTAAGAACACCCAAGCCACTGGTTACATAAATTGTCCATGCAGTATGCTCGCATGATTCTGCGGCAGATCATCTCTCCTGAATCTCCTTGCCGCTCATATGCTCGATTGTGATCTCATACATTTGCACTGCCCTGACAGATGATGCGATTTCTTCATCAATCGTAGCTTCATTAGGATAATATCTTCTTGCTACCCGCCTCAGGATCTGTTCGGTTTCTTCATTTGTCTCCAGCAAATGGCATCTTCCGAATACCACCGTGCTCTGCCAGTAAGGCGCCCACTCAAGATCCTTTATGGTCTCATTGCCAAATACCGTGAAGCATACCTTATCGCACTTCTTAAGGGAATCAACCTTGTGACCTGCCTTCGCGCCATGAAAATATATCTTGCCCTGCTCCTCGTCATAGAGATAATTAACAGGTATCGCATATGGATATCCGTCATCTCCATTTACTGCCAGCACCCCACGCTTCGATTCGTGCAGAAGCTGTCTGGCTGCATCATTACTTATTTCCTTTTTGGCTCTTCTAATTGGTCTAAACATAATATCTTACATCCGTCTGAAATTGAATCCTACATTGCTGTAAACGTCCTCGGCTGCAGGAAATCCCGATATCATCGCAGTAATAATGTCATTGTAAGCGAGGTCTGCCAGACAGATAAAACCAATAATAAACCATAATTTGATAAACGAAGCATATTTCATCTTGCATGCCATTTCAAATATAATAGGAACAAATACATACATGATAAGTACGCTGAGTATTGCATAAACGATCACGGATCTCAGGCAAATGAAGCCGCCCAGATTACCATAATTCAGGGATTCCAGATTATAATTCCAGATTCTCTTGCCATCGAAGAAATAGTACATGCTAAGTCCTGCCAGCAGCTGTATGAGAGAGCAGCCTATGGTGCTTATCAAAATTACCGCCCATGGTTTCTTTCTATAGCAATATAAGATAAGAAAGATTAGAAGTGAAGCCGCACTGTATGTTCCCATCCATGGTCCAAATGTACTGGTAGGCCAGTAGAACGTCTGGAACCCGGAATTGGCCCAGTAAAATATTGTCTCATATAAGAATCCCAGCACGCCGCCGATGGTCCAGATTGCAAGAGCTATACCCACCCACGTGCTCTTCTCAAAATCATAGGTTTCATTAAGATAATATTTATAATTATTTAACATACAGTCCTCTTTCGTTCACGTTTTTTAACTCGGTTATCATAATGAATTATCGCCGAATTTTCAACCTTTGTTGAGAATAGTTTTTTTAATACTTGTGATTCTGCCATGGCAGTACATTATGAGCATACTGACGCGCGCGACGGGACGGCGCAGCCACTGCGAGAAAACAATCAGCGAAGGCGTTTTCGAACAGTGGCTGCTACGCCGAGGTTCACGGCGCGCATACCCACGTATGTGTATTGGCGCGCGCAGCACACCTTTACTCTTTTAGTAATCCTCGAGAAAATTGTGTTTCACACCGTTCTTATCTTTATAGGTGATGATCGTGCTGAGGCTTACGTTCTCGACACTCTTAAAAATATTGCTCTCAACATAAGGATTGATCTTCTTAAGGTGGGCGATCAGCTGCTTGGTCTCCATGCGCTTTGAAGCTGAGGTTCCGTCGTCGCGGCATGAAGAGCAGGTATCTGTGAAGTGGCAGGCGCACTGGATAAAATGCAGGTCATTATAATCTCTCCAGTGGATTATGTCATCCTCACGGATCAGATACAGCGGCCTTATCAGCTCCATGCCTTCGAAATTCGTACTATGAAGCTTCGGCATCATGGTCTGCATTTGCCCGCCATAGAGCATTCCCATCAATATGGTCTCGATCACATCGTCATAATGATGGCCCAGGGCGATCTTATTACAGCCCAGCTCCCGGGCCTTGCTGTACAGGTGTCCCCTTCTCATTCTGGCGCACAGATAGCATGGAGACTTTTCGATGTCATATACCGCATCAAATATCGTTGACTCGAATATCGTGATCGGGATTCCCAGCATTCTGGCATTCTTCTCGATTACCAATCGGTTAATCTCACTGTAGCCCGGATCCATTACCAGAAATACCAGCTCAAATGGGAATTTTCTGTGGTTTTGAAGCTCCTGAAACAGCTTGGCCATGAGCATCGAATCCTTGCCCCCAGAGATGCATACCGCGATCTTATCCCCCTCCTGCACCAGCTGATATTGGTTGATTGCCTTGGCAAATGGTGTGAACAGCTGCTTATGAAATTTCTTTCTGATGCTTACCTCGACTTCCTTTTGTTTCGAATTATAGTCATCCTTGTATCCGGAAATCAGCCACTGGCTGTATCCGCCCTTGAGGCTCACAGCATCGTAGCCATAACGTCTCAATGCATATGCGGTATCGCTGCTCTGTATACCCTTCATGCAGTACAGAACATACGACTTATCATGATCCAGCGTTCCATTTGCCGCCTGCTCTGTCAGATTATCTGCCCATATGCCGCCCGGGATGAATCCATACTTATGAGACACCTCATCCCTCACATCATATAAGACATACTTCGACGGATGAATATCCGCCAGCTCCTCTATAGTAATTTCAGCATTTTCGTAATTTTCAAACATCATTTTCTTCCTATGTTTTCTCAATAAGCGCTGCCTGGTGAACGTATGCTCATTAACATCATTTCCCTCCAAATCATTGAGATAGAATTGGTATCATGATGGTACGATTTGAAGACATTACCTATCCTGTCGCAAATATAACCCTGCGCAGCCGTGTAAGTATACCAGAACGCATAGAAAACTTCACCCCATAATCACCATCTGCGGGCAAATATGGCAAAAGCCGCAAATAGCAATTATGGGGTGAAGCCTATATGTAAATCAGGTTGTCTTTATATCAGAGGCTTGATATCAACGCCCGGGCAGTTGGCTTAAATATCATGGCCTGCTCAACCTGAGATACGGCATGTTATTCAACGTCCTGCAGTGCTGCGAAGTCTTCCTCGCCGGTTCTGATCTTAACAACCTTAGTTACAGGATATACGAAGATCTTGCCATCACCGATATGGCCCGTATACAGAGCCTTCTTAGCAGCCTCGATAACTTCAGATACAGGAATCTTGCTTACGACAACTTCAACCTTAACCTTAGGCAGAAGTGTTACGTCCATCTCAACACCACGGTATTTCTCGCCGGCACCCTTCTGGATACCGCAACCCATTACCTGGGTTACTGTCATACCGGTTACACCGATATCATTCATTGCTTTCTTAAGTACATCATACTTATTAAGTCTTGAGATAATAACTACCTTGTTAATGCCTGTTTCAACTGCATTTGTTGTTACAACAGGAACTGCTGCATCCTTCTTATAATCAGGAGCACTGTCATAGCTCTCAGTTCCAAGGCTTGTATTGTCATTAATATCCATTGTCATGGTGTTAGAGATATCCATGATACTGAATCCTGCATAAGCGCTTGGAAGGCCATGCTCTGTCTGATCCAGACCGATGATCTCTTCTCTTTCCTCAACACGAAGACCCAGTGTCTTCTTAATGATCAGGAATGTGATTGTAATTGTAACTGCAGTCCATGCTGCTACTGCTACGAATCCTAATGCCTGAAGTCCTAACTGCTTGAAACCGCCGCCATAGAAGAGGCCTGCGATATCATTTCCCGGAACAGATGGATCTGAGAACAGGCCTACTGCAAATGTTCCCCAGATACCGTTTAAGCAGTGAACTGCAACCGCACCTACAGGGTCATCAACGTGCAGCTTGAAGTCAAGAAGCCATACACCGAATACTACCAGAAGACCTGAGACGATACCAATGATGCCTGCACCCAGGCAGTTTACGCTATCGCAAGAAGCTGTTACGCCGACCAGGCCTGCCAGTGAAGCGTTAAGACACATAGAGATATCAGGCTTGCCATACTTGATCCATGTGAAGATCATACATACTACTGTTGCTACTGCAGGAGCTACAGTTGTTGTAAGGAATACTGAGCCTAACTGCTCAACTGACTTGCAGGCAGCTCCGTTGAATCCATACCAGCCAAACCACAGAATGAATACTCCCAGAGCACCCAGAGCCAGGTTATGGCCCGGGAATGCATTAACCTTAGTAACCTTACCTGAACTGTTTCTTACGAATTTGCCGATACGAGGTCCTAACATGGCAGCACCGATCAGTGCGCAGATACCACCAACCAAATGGATACATGTTGAACCTGCGAAATCATGGAAGCCTAACTGTGACAGCCAACCACCGCCCCAGATCCAGTGTGCCTCTACCGGGTAGATGACTGCTGAGATAACTGCTGAATATACACAGTAAGAGATGAATCTGGTTCTTTCAGCCATGGCACCTGAAACGATAGTTGCTGCTGTCGCACAGAATACCAGGTTAAATACGAAATTAGACCAATCGAAATTAGCATAATCTGTGAAGATATCGAATCCCGGCTTGCCGATAATTCCCAATAGATCCTCACCAAATAATAATCCAAAACCTAAAACGATAAATACAATTGTTCCGATGCAGAAGTCCATCAGGTTCTTCATTATGATGTTACCAGTATTTTTAGCTCTGGTAAAACCTGCCTCGACCATGGCAAATCCTGCCTGCATCCAGAATACCAATGCGGCACCTATCAGGAACCACACGCTGAATACTTGGCTGTTAACAGCACTGTAAATCTCTTCCAACATAATTGTTACCTTCCTTTGTAAGTTGTTGCAGATATCCGGAGTTTGGGGACTCCAAACAGCTATTTTTTATAGACAAAGGCGTACACCCCGGATTATTCCGAAATGTACGCCTTTGTACAAAAATCTCTATAATATGTTATCTTGTGATCTATGAATGGTTTTCCCGTCGCTGCATCCTGCAGCACATTCATATCATATGTAAATTGTATTTATCCGCGCGCTGGGATGGCGCAGCTCCCTGCGAG
>CAVARE010000045.1:0-25883 GCA_963591145.1 Anaerotignum sp.
GCACATATCAAAGAAAACTTCGACCTATTTAATTTCGTGCTGACCGCCGAAGAAACAGCAAAGCTTTCGGCACTTGACAAAAAAGAGCCGCTCATCGGCAAGCCGGAAACGCCGGAGCTTGTTGAGCGTTCGCTTAAGTGGTAGGCAGCAGCAGAATAAAGAAGAAAGCCGCTTTCTTCATTTCATTATCTTCAAAATGAGTGCGTTCACATCCTCCGTGGGTTTACCCTCGCGGAGGATTTTGTTTCTGAAGCTCAAAAGAGCGTGTTTTGCTAAACGAAGCTCGAATGCATCAAGCTCGACTATTCGTTTTTCCTGTTTGCGACCGAACATTTCCGGCACCTCCAATAAATCAATAGACGTTTTTCATGACCGTATTTTGAAGATAGAGGTTAAACCGTCCGTATTCGTCAGGCGTCAGCATTTTAGGCGAGCTCATGACAACAAGCTCATAGCCTGTATTCCCGTGATGATAAGGCGGATGAATATGAATACCTGTCATTTTCAATGGTGTAGAGAAGTCCGACAAACTTATCTCTGTCGTAAAACGCTGTGAAATGCGTGCTTTTTTATAGGCAGTATCATGCTTTGCAGTGCCGTTATTCCTTCGCAAAATCCAACATCTGACGGCTGTCGTAGCCCTGTTTCTTAAACTCTGAGAAGAGAGTATCCGCCCTTATTGGAGTAATGCAAAGCAGATGCATCGGGTGTCCCTGATCCGCCAGCTTTTGCAGCGCGGCAATCGGAATCTTTTTATATTCCGAATGTGCGACATACTCTGCAGACATCGGCTCAATGATTTCCGCTTTGCCCATGACCTGCACGCTCTTCAGCTCACTAAAGCTCGGATTCTTATCGAACACGGCAAGGCTGACGTTGTCGTTCTTCTCGAGCCCGATAAACTTCTCTCCGCCTTCGGTGTAAATCCAGAACTTGCCGTTGTGATAGCTGTATTCCAGAGGAGTACAGCGGACATAATCACCGTATCCCGTCGCCAGTGCGCAAACGGAGCTGCTTTCGAGATAGTCTTCAACAATTTGTTTTAACTGTTCGGCAGGCATTTCTTTTCGCTCTTTATCTTTCCAGAAATTTGCCGCCGATTTATATTCTTCTGTGGTCATATTTTTCACCTATATATTTAAATTACGTTGTTCCTGAAATAATCTTTTGAATATGTGTATTTATATTCATCTTAGCAATACAGCCCCGCAGAATCACTTCCGCAGGGCTGAATCCGTAATCGTACATTTATTTTTCGACTTGCGGCGTAAGCATGGCGTAAATTGGCGTAAGCAAGCCGATTCTGACCGATTTCGGTCTCTTTTTAATACAGCTTAGCACCTGCCGGGATGTGGTTATCAACCATCAGAAGGTGCAGCTCTTCATCCTCTGAATCCTTCAGGTTATTTACAGCTGACAGCAGCATACCGCAGGATTCAACACCCATCATCTTGCGCGGCGGCAGATTGGTAATGGCGATCAGAGTCTTACCAACCAGCTCCTCAGGCTCATAGAATGCATGGATTCCACTGAGGATCGTGCGATCCGTGCCTGTTCCATCATCAAGCGTAAACTGCAGCAGCTTCTTAGACTTCGGCACTGCGATGCATTCCTTAACCTTAACGGCTCTGAAGTCTGACTTGCTGAATGTATCAAAATCAACTGCTTCCTCAAATAATGGCTCAATCTTGACATTAGAAAAATCAATCTTATCGTTTGATGTGAAGAATCCGTTATTATCTCCTGCAGCACAGGACTGTGCATCAGATGCATTTGCCTGTGCATCAGCGGCTTCTGATGCATTTGCCACATCCGCCTTACCTGCCTTCTTGTCAGCATCCAGGCTCTTCATTGTCGGGAACAGCAGCACGTCTCTGATGGCTGCGCTGTTAGTCAGCAGCATAACGAGTCTGTCGATTCCGTATCCGATACCGCCCGTAGGAGGCATACCGATCTCCAGGGCATTCAGGAAGTCTTCATCCGTGTGCTGAGCTTCCTCGTCACCAGCCTCAGCATTCTTGTCCTGCTGAGCGAAGCGCTCTCTCTGATCGATAGGATCGTTAAGCTCTGAATAAGCATTGCACATCTCCCATGTATTGATGAACAGCTCGAATCTCTCTACCTTAGACGGATCTGAAGGCTTCTTCTTGGTAAGAGGCGAGATAGCCAGCGGATGATCCATAATAAATGTAGGCTGGATCAGATTAGCCTCGCAATATTCCTCGAAGAACAGGTTGATGATATCGCCCTTAGTATGGCGCTCCTCGAACTCAATTCCTCTCTCCTTTGCAAGAGCCTTAGCCGCATCATCGCCGTCTACCTGGTCAAAATCGATGCCTGCATATTTGATGATCGCCTCGTTCATGGTCATACGTGCAAATGGCTTGCCCAGATCGATCTCTTTGTCGCCATATTTGATAAGTGTGGAGCCGCATACCTTCTCAGCCAGGTAGCGGAACATGCTCTCTGTCAGTTCCATCATGCCTTCATAGTCTGTATATGCCTGATACAGCTCCATCAGGGTGAACTCTGGGTTATGACGTGTGTCAACGCCTTCATTTCTATATACACGGCCGATCTCGTATACTCTCTCAAGGCCGCCTACGATAAGTCTCTTCAGATAAAGCTCCAACGAAATACGCAGCTTAACATCTTCGTTCAGGGCATTATAATGTGTCTCAAATGGTCTTGCTGAGGCTCCGCCTGCATTGCTTACCAGTGTAGGAGTCTCTACCTCGATGAAGTTGCGGCCGTCCAGGAATGAACGGATCTCCTTGATGATCTGAGATCTCTTGATAAATGTTTCCTTAACATCAGGATTCATGATAAGGTCTACATATCTCTGACGATAACGTGTGTCAGTATCTGTCAGACCATGGAACTTCTCCGGAAGAATCTGAAGGCTCTTAGACAGCAGCGTCATCTGCTGGGCATGAACTGAGATCTCACCCGTCTTAGTTCTGAATACATATCCCTTAACGCCATAGATATCACCGATATCAGACTTCTTGAAATCTGCATATGATTCTTCTCCGATTGCATCTCTTGCAACATATACCTGAATATCTCCCTTCAGGTCACGGAGATTGCAGAATGATGCCTTGCCCATGACACGCTTAAACATCATACGGCCTGCGATAGATACCTCAATAGGAGCGGCATCCATTATGGCTCTGCGCTCATTATAATCCGCATTAATAACCTCCCTGGCCTGTTGCTCGTCCATACCATCTGTTGATGGAGTTACGTGACCTGCCAGAAGCTGTGCCTCGTGTGCATTATAAAGTGCCTTAGCCTCATCTGTATGATGAGTCTGGTCATATTTTGTAATCTGGAAAGGATCCTTACCCTGAGACTGAAGCTCTGAGAGCTTGTCTCTTCTTACCTGAAGGAGATTATTGGTATCCTGAACTTGTTCTTTCATTTTCATACCCCTTTATATAACTTTTAACTGTTGGAAAACAAATCGCTGACGCAAGGACGCCTGACTCAATGCTTTCGCTCAAATATCAGAATCGAGTAGGAGTGCCATTCGCGCTCCTACTCGAATTATTTATCACATTATTGAACTGTGTCATTATTTGCCATATTATTTCTTATATGTCTCGATATCCATGATCTGGTAATGCATTATGCCGGCAGGAGCTGCAACCTCTACGACCTCACCTACTTCTCTGTCGAGAAGAGCCTTGCCTAATGGAGAGTTATTGGAAATTCTTCCTGCTCTTGAATCAACCTCTGTAGGAACAACAATCTGGAAGGTACGTTCTCTCTTAGATGATCTGTCCTTTACAGTAACTGTGCAGCCGATGTGAACCTTGTTCAGGTTGATAGCGCTCTCATCCAGGATCTCGCTGTTCTTAATGATGTCTTCGAGTTCTTCGATTCTGGCTTCGATATCTCTCTGCTCATCCTTAGCTGCATCATATTCTGCATTTTCTGACAAGTCGCCCTGTTCTCTGGCTTCCTTGATCTTGGCAGCAATCTCTTTTCTCTTTACAACGATCAGGTTATCGAGCTCGTCCTGAAGGCGCTGGAGACTGTCTTTAGTTAAGATACGTTTATTTTCTTCCATGTTTTTTCCTTTCAAATGATTGAAAATACATCTATTCCTCTAAAATACGCCAAAGCATTATAATTCACGCATTCCACAATGTCAATGTTTCACGAAATTTATCCAGCGTGTCGCAAATGTTGATATCATGCCTCAACTGAGCGGCATTATAGAAGCCATTTACGTAGAAGCCCACATGCTTGCGCATTTGCCTTACAGCAGACTCTTCACTATTATAATGAAGCATGAGCTCTAACTGCTTAAATATCATGGCCTTCACTTCGTTTATATCAGGCCCCTTATATGTCTCATCCGTGAGGCGTCTGAATATCCAGGGATTGCCCCGGGCGCCCCGGGCGATCATCACTCCATCTACGCCTGTCTCCGCGATCATTCGTTTTGCATCATCAACAGTATAGATGTCACCGCTGCCGACAACTGGAATATTTACCGCATCCTTGACTTGTCTTATGATGTCGTAGTCAGCCCTTCCCTGATACATCTGTTCTCTGGTTCTTCCGTGCACAGCTATAAGCGCCGCACCGCTGCCCTGCGCTATTCGGGCTATCTCTGGAGCATTTATATGCTCATCGTCGAATCCCTTGCGTATCTTAACCGATACCGGCTTTTTCAATTTCTTAACCATGGCAGAAACTATAGCCTCAACTCTGTGAGGCTCCAGCATCAATGCGCTGCCCTCGCCATTATTTACGACCTTAGGCACAGGACATGCCATATTTACATCAAATATATCATATGGGCCGTCCTCCAGCTTCGATGCCTCCTCCGCCAGCAGCTCAGGATCATTTCCAAATAGCTGCAGCGCCACCGGGCCTTCATTTTCCGCAACCTGCAGCAGCGGCTGAGTATTTTTATTCTTATAATATAGTGCCTTAGCGCTCACCATCTCTGTATACGTAAGAGCAGCCCCCTGCTCTGCACACAAGCTTCTGAAGGCTGCATCCGTATATCCCGCCATCGGCGCCAATATATATTTATTTTTCAGTTCTATGTTACCTATTCGCATCCCATTATTAACTATTGCATCAATAAAACTGACAGGTTTATATGCGTGCCGGGACGGCGCAGCAACTGCGAGAAATCAATCAGCGAAGGCGATTTCGAACAGTTGCTGCACGCCGAGGTTCACGGCACGCACTACCCTGTTACCTTATACATTGATCACATTACCTATTTTTATCATAAATAAACTTCAGTCCGTACATGGTGAGATTCGGCTCCAGTTGCTGTATCTTGTCGGTTTCATTGTATATGATTCTTGCCAGGCCGCCGGTTGCTACAACCTTGATAGGGCCATGTCCATACTCCTCGATCATCTTATCAATGATATACTCTGCCTCCCCTATCCTGCCATACAGGATTCCTGCCTGCAGGCTGACCGTGGTATTTTTAGCCAGAATGGTGCCAGGATTAACTATCTCCACCTCTGGCAGCTTGGCCGTTCCTTCCCACAGGGCTCTGGCCGACAGCATCACGCCAGGACATGTTACTGCGGATTCAAATGCTCCGTCCTCTCCGAAGAGATCGAACTTCGTGGCCGTACCATAATCAACTACGATCACTGGTCCGCCATACATATTCAAGGCCGCAACGCCATTTACTATTCTGTCAGATCCTGCTTCTGCAGGATTTGTTTTGATCAATTTTATGCCTGTCTTAATGCCTGGCTTTACTACCAGTATTCTGGCATTAAAGAATTTGTTCATGGCATTATTCAGTGAATGCATGATGTCAGGCACAACGCTGGACACTATGATATCAGTAATCTCCGAGTTCTTGATTCCTCTGCTGTTTATCAGATTCACAACAGACAGCCCCAGCTCGTCTGATGTCCTGGTGCAATCCGTTGTAATACGAAATGTTACGTCCAGATCATCTCCGTTAAACAATGCAAATTTTATATTAGTATTTCCTACATCTATTGCTAATAACATGTCGATCCTCTTTCCTCAGCCGCATACCGCATCATAATATGCTTCCAATTGTTCAAATAATTCTCGTTTGGTTCTGCGCAGCTCTCTTATCTTAAGCTCGCTTCCTATCTCATCAAAATAAAAATCGTCATCATTATGTGTGACGATAAGCCTTAGGTCTCCTTCTTCGCCAAATTCCATCAGCAGGATTCCGCTTACTTCCTCTACGAACATTACGCACATAACCTTCAGTTCATCCTTGACCTGCTGTGGCAATACCTCATAAGCAGGATTCAGATAATACTTCTGTTCGTAATAATTGGCCGCACATAATATTCTCATATTTTCCATTTACATCACCATCCTAAGATATCCATAAAATATCATTTTGTAACTATTCAGAGTCATGTTTTTATCAGCAAAACATCATTATCGCCGCGGATACTGCAGCGTTCAGTGACTCTACCGCTCCTGCCATCGGAATCTTAACATTATCCGTAACAGCCGCTGCAACCGCTGGACTCACGCCATATGCCTCGCTTCCTATGACTATGCCTGCATTTGAGAAATCCACATCTCTGAATGACTTATCAGTCTGAAGGCTGGTTCCATATATATTAATGCCTGCCGCCTTCAACTGCTCTATCACAGGCACCAGCTCACATGATACACATGGAACCCTGAATATACTGCCCATGGTAGATCTTGTAACCTTAGGATTATATAGATCCACACAGTCAGGGCTCATAAATACTGCCTTAACACCTGCTGCCTCCGCAGTTCTTACAATGGTTCCCATATTGCCGGGATCTCTTATGCCATCCAGAAGAAGCACGCGTCCCTGACCATTTAATAAAACTTCATTCCCCTTACCGCAAGTCTCATGCTTCATGTCCAATGTAGAGCGGCTCAACGAGCATATGCTTCCATCCTTCTTCTCTATGTTAACAATCCACCCAGGCTGCCTTAATACCGCCAGCACCCCCTGCGGGTTCACTGTATCAGAAAGCTCTCGGAAGATATTTTTCTCCACCACCTCAGCGTTCTTATATCCCGAGATGTCTATATCACAGTCCTCCGACACCAGCACCATATCAAGAAGCTCCGCCGGCGCTTCAGAGCATATCCTCACACCCTCTGCTACAAACAGTCCAGTCTCACGTCGTTCCTTCGCAGAAGATATAAGTTTTCTAACCTTCTTTAATTTTTGATTTGTCTTTGAAGCTATCATTTTCTTATTCCAGTTTTCTACATAAAAGCCAGCTGCTACATGCTTACAGCACATTCGCGTCGGGACGGCGCAGCACCCTGCGAGAAATCAATCAGCGAAGGCGATTTCGAGCAGGGGCTGCACGCCGAGGTTCACGACGCGTCGTAACCCAATCTGCATTCACCCATGACTGCACAGCACTGGTGAGAAAATATTCCCGAAGGCGTTTTCGAACAGTTGTTGCGCCGAGGTTTATGACGCGTCGTGAGCACTTCACACCTTCTTGATATTCACCTGCACATTGCCGTCTCCATATCTGGCACGCAGCATCTTCAATATCTCGCTGTTGATTTTTATCGAATACGGCTTGTCCAGCCGTTTTATCTGCTTGGTATCCGACAGATATACTATGATCTGCGTATCTCCCGCCATTCCTTCTATCGATGACAGACTCAGCAGATATTTCTCCTGCAGCTTATAGTCCTCATAATCATTGAACCTGAACCATATCTCGCGCTTGATCTTATCAAACCCCAGCACCGTATCTGCTATCAATTTGCCCTGCTCTTCACTTCCGACGGTGGCTCTTCCTTTTATCAGAACCTTATTGCCTGCAAATATCTCCGCCTTGGCCATCGCATAATTCTTCGGGAATATCAGCACTTCCACCGTTCCCACCAGATCCTCCAGCGTGACAAATGCCATGGCCTGCCCGGTTCTCGTGTTCTTCGGTGTGACAGCCTCTATGACGCCGCCGATAACAGCAGTCTCATTGTCCTTAATATTGACATGGCCGTCTTCATCGATAGCAAAATCCGCCGATGTAGCAGTTGTATTCTTATCCAGTATATCCTTGTACTCATCCAGTGGATGGCCGCTTATATATATGCCCGTAATCTCCTTTTCATAGGCAAATAGCGTGTCAGAATCGTACTCTCCCACATCCGGCACCCTAACCTGGAATTGGCTCTTCTCCTCTTCACCCAGCAGATCCAGAATTGACATCTGTCCACTCATGGCAGATTTTTTATTGGCATTAACATTGTCCACCACATCTGCATGGATATACATCATTTGCTTTCTCGTAAGGCCAAATGAATCCAGAGCGCCAGCCTTTATAAGATTTTCGAGAGTTCGCTTATTGATGCCCTTATCAGCCAGACGCTCCGCCAGATCATGCAAATCTCTGTATGGTCCATGAGCATTTCGCTCTCTTACTATATCATCAATTATATTTCTGCCTATTCCCTTGATCGCAGACAATCCGTATCTGATGGATCTTCCGTTAGCAGTAAATCCGCTCTCCGCCTGGTTAATGTCCGGCGGGAGTATGGCGATATCCATGCTCTTACATTCCTGAATATATACCGCCAGCTTGCTTAAGACTCCCATTACAGAAGTCATCATCGCAGCCATATATTCTACAGGATAATAATATTTAAGATATGCCGTCTGGAATGATACGATCGCATAAGCCGCCGCATGGGATTTGTTAAATGCATATTTGGCGAAATCTATCATCTCATCATATATCTTATTGGCGACCTCCTCAGAGATGCCATTTCTGATACAGCCTGGTACGCTGCCGCCTGTATCCATATCGCCATAGACGAATCTCTTGCGCTCCGCCTGCATGACGTAGTCCTTTTTCTTGGACATCGCACGCCTTAATACATCCGAGCCGCCCAGTGTATATCCTGCCAGATCTCTTACGATCTGCATTACCTGCTCCTGATATACTATGCAGCCATATGTAGGCTCCAGTATAGGCTTCAATTGTGGGCAGTCATATTCTATCTCTTTGTTAGAATTCTTACCCTCTATATATTTAGGAATAAAGTCCATAGGACCCGGTCTGTAAAGGGCGATTCCGGCTATGATATCCTCTATCGAATGAGGCTTAAGCTCTCGCATGAAGCTCGTCATTCCGGCACTTTCCAGCTGGAACACGCCCATAGTCCTGCCAGATCCGATCATATCAAGCACTGCCTTATCATTATAATCTATCTTCGATAAGTCGATTATCCTGCCAGTATTGGCCTGAGCCATCTTAACTGCATTTTGTATAACAGTAAGAGTCCTAAGTCCCAGGAAGTCCATCTTAAGAAGGCCTAATTCCTCCAGCGTCGTCATGATATATTGCGTGACTATCGCGCCATCAGAGCCCCTGGCCAGCGGCACATATTCCATGATAGGCTCACGGGAGATAACAACACCCGCCGCATGCATTGACGCATGGCGCGGAAGCCCCTCCAGTCTCTTGGACATATCAATAAGATAATGAATCTGCTCATCAGTCTCATATGCATTTCGCAGGTCATTGCTGGCCTCAAGTGCCTTATCTATCGTGATACCCAGATCCGTCGGTATCATCTTGGCAATAGAATCAACTGCACCATATGGCATATCCAGGACTCTTCCTACATCCCTTATGGCATTTCTGGCCTTCAATGTACCGAAGGTTATTATCTGTGATACGCAATCGCTGCCGTATTTGCGGGTTACATAATCTATGACCTCGCCTCTTCGTTCAAAACAGAAATCCACGTCTATATCAGGCATGGATACACGCTCAGGATTAAGGAAACGCTCGAAGATCAGGTTGTATTTTATAGGATCGATATCTGTGATCTCAAGACAGTATGACACGATGCTTCCGGCCGCACTTCCTCGTCCCGGGCCTACCATAATATCATGAGACTTGGCATAATTTATGAAGTCCCAGACGATCAGGAAATAGTCCACATATCCCATGTTTTTTATGGTATCCAACTCATAATGAAGTCTCTCTTCATGGTCTTCATAATTAGGATATCTCTTCCTTATGCCTTCCTCACAGAGCTTCTCCAGATATTCATAGGACGTATACCCATCCGGCACATAGAATCTCGGGAGCTTCTGTACACCGAACTCTATCTCAACATTGCATCTCTGGGCGATCTCTTCTGTATTTCTTACCGCATCCGGAGCATATGAAAATAAAGCCGCCATCTCCTCTGGTGACTTCATATAATACTGTCCGCCCTCGTATCTCATTCTGTCAGGATCAGACAGCTTCTTGCCGGTCTGAATGCACAAGAGTATATCATGTGCCTCGGCATCTGTTTTGTATGTATAGTGAATATCATTAGTGCAGATAAGCGGAATATCCAGCTCCTCGCTCATACGCATGAGCATTGAATTAACTGTACGCTGATCTGCGATTCCGTGATCCTGCAATTCCAGGAAGAAATTGCCCCGGCCGAATATATTTTGAAGCCTTACAGCCTCCTCGCAGGCCGCCTGATATTGATTTCTTATTATCAGTCTCGGTATTATGCCCGCCAGGCAAGCACTGGATGCGATTATTCCCTCGTGATATTTCTCGATCACTTCATAATCTACACGGGGCTTGTAATAGAAGCCCTCCGTAAAGCCCAGGGATACAATCTTCATAAGATTGTTATATCCGGTATTATTTTCCGCTAAAAGAACAAGGTGATAATATTTATCATCACCTTTACTTACTTCCCGGTCGAATCTCGACCCGTTCGTTATATATATCTCGCATCCGATGATAGGCTTGATTCCCTGCGCCTTAGCAGCCTTATAGAAATCAATTACGCCATACATCGCTCCATGATCTGTTATGGCCAATGAATCCATGCCCAGAGCCTTGGCCTGTGAGATCATTTCATTTATCTTGCCAGATCCGTCGAGAAGGCTGAATTCAGTATGCACATGCAGATGCGTAAATGCCATTTGTGCTTCTTACTCCTTGCCAGACAGATATTTCTCCAGACTTTCCATAGCCTTTTCTTCATCTGAGCCTTCAACAATAACCGTAAGCGTCTCGCCCTTGGCCACAGCCATGCTCATCATACCCATGATGCTCTTGGCATTGACCTTGCGTTCGTTATGCACTACCGTTACCGCACTCTCATATGAGCCAGCGATCTGTACAAATACCGCGATAGGTCTAGCCTCTAAGCCATCTGTAAGTCCAACCACTATGTCTTTTTTAATCATGTTTGCCCCTTTCTATTTCTTCTCCTGCTGTTTTCTTATGCTCTCTGCCATCTGGCTCAGTTTTCTGAACCGGTGATTGACACCGGATTTGCCCAGCGGCGGCGTCATCAGATCCCCCAATTCTGACAATCCCGCATCTGGATGCTCCATCCTGATCTGACAGATATTTCTTGTATTTTCATCCAGATTATCGAGCCCTATAACAGAATCAATCAGTTCTATATCTGCCAGCTGCTTCATGCTGGCAGCGATCGTTTTATTAATATTAGCCGTCTCGCAGTTAACCTGCCGGTTAACCGACTGTCTCACATCCTTAAGGATCCGGACATTTTCATATTCCATCAGCGCCTTATGAGCACCGATTATATTTAATATATCCGCGATGGTCTGGCTGTCCTTAATATATACCACGTATTTATCACGGCGTTCCATTATGCGGGAGCTTATGTCAAATGCTTTCATAAGATTATTAAGCTCCTGCGCCTGCCATTCATAATCTGTTACAAGCTCGAACTGATATCTCTTGTTCGGATCCGTAAATGATCCCACTGCAATAAATGCACCCCGTAGGAATGCACGCTTGCTTTCCACGTCCTTATACACGTCCTTGGGATCCTTCGTGAGATCAAGCTTACCATTTATATTATAGGTTTTACGCCTGTCTGTAAAGTTATTTTTCCCGGCCGCATAGGTCTCTTCAAATATATACAGACCGCTCTGTGCATCATATCTCACAGACTGGCTGTTAAGCGCAACTATGGCTGACAATTCTGCCTTCCGGGTCTTAACAGACTTGCTGTAAACCTCGATCAGCTCTTCCTTTATCTTCTGTGTCCAGGTCAGCCCAGTATCTTCACTTCGCATTCAAGCGTAACCCCCTGACTTTCCTGCACTGTTTTCTTAATATATTCGATCAGATTTAGAATATCCGCTGCCGATGCGTTGTCCCTGTTGATAACAAATCCCGCATGCTTGTCTGAGACCTGCGCGCCGCCCAGCATATAGCCCTTAAGTCCCGCATCGGATATTAATTTGCCTGCGAAATATCCCTCAGGTCTCTTAAAGGTCGAGCCGCAGCTAGGATATTCCAGGGGCTGCTTGCTGGTTCTTCTCTCTGTCAGATCGTCTACTCTCGCCTGAATGGCCGTGCGGTCATCATGTTTTAATGCAAATGTTGTCTCCAGAACCACGTAGTCTCCGCCGCTTACCAGAGAATGCCTATAGCCGAAATCCATCTCTTCATTAGATTTTGTGATTATATTGCCTGATCTGTCCAGGAGTTTAACCTGAGTTACGATATTTTTAAGCTCTCCGTCATATGCGCCTGCATTCATGGCCGTGGCGCCGCCTATTGAGCCGGGTATTCCCGAGGCAAATTCAAATCCTGCCAGAGAAGCTCTGATCATCGCATCTGAAAACTCCTTATTATCTGTACCAGCCTTAACTGTAACATTGGCAGTCTCACCATCATCATTTATAATCTCAGATCCCTTATATTTGCCGGCAAGACAGATTATCGCTCCGTCATATCCGGTGTCCTTGCAGATGACATTCGAGCCATTTCCCAATATATAATATGGAACATTTGCCTCTTCTAATATCTTAACCGTGTCCTTAATGCCTTCTTCATTCTCAGGTGTCAGGAACAATGCCGCAGGGCCGCCCACCTTCATGGTCGTATGAAGCCGCATCGGCTCATTAAGCTTCACATTGTCGGCTCCCAGTACATTTTTTAATTTATTTAATGTTTCTTCCAATATGTTCATATGATTATCATTTTCCGCCATGTCCTTCTATGGCTTTCAATCCTCTCCCTCGGTATTCTTGCGTCTTATCTCCCGCCTTACTCTGTCAACCATCTCCTGAGCCGCATTATAACCCATCTTCTTCTGCCTGTTGTTAACGGCCGCTGTCTCGATTACGACTGCCAGGTTTCTGCCCGGGCGTACAGGCACCGTATGCTTGACTATCTTCACGCCCATGATGTCCTCGTATTCTTCCTCCAGCCCCAGCCTGTCATAATAGGTGCTGCCGTCCCACTGCTCTAAGTGTACATTCATGTTGATGCGCTGAGAGCTCTTAACACACTCGACTCCATACAGAGACTTAACATCAACTACGCCGATTCCTCTTAATTCTACAAAATGTCTCGTGATCTCAGGAGCCTTGCCCAGCAAATGCATATCAGGAGTCTTAATTATCTCCACCAGATCGTCTGCTACAAGTCGGTGTCCTCTTTTTATCAGCTCAATGGCGGTCTCGCTCTTTCCTATGCCTGTGGTACCTGTGATCAGTATGCCCTCGCCGAATACATCTACCAGTACTCCGTGTCTGGTCTCCATCTCGGCCAGCTGCTCATTCAGAAATGAGACAATATCTACTATCAGCTTGCCTGTGTCCCTGTCTGATACGAATAGAGGAATATTGTATCTGTTAGCCGCATCTATAAGATCCTGGCGCGGCATGATACCTCTTGATAATATCACAGCAGGGAATCCCATTGAAAACAGCTTATCGAACCGTTCTAATCGTTCATCACTGGTCAGATGACTTACATATTCAGTTTCAGCCAGACCCAGGATCTGAACTCTCTCCTTGTCGAAAAATTCATAGTATCCCGCCAGCTGGAAGGCCGGTCTGTTAATACTCTTCTGAGATATGCAGACTTTATTCAGATTGATCTCAGGTGTGAGGCATTTAAGCTCAAGTCCCTTCATCAATTCCTTGCCTGTAACAAAGCTTTTTGACATAAATCTGCTGCCGTCGCTCTTCTGGCAGTCTGTAGAATTCGTGTTCTCCATAATATTCTTCCCGTTTTATTATAACTTTCTCAATATATCTCTGTGTTTAGTTCCCGAGTGGCACAGGTACGCTTCAGCTTGTGTTTGTGCCGGGACGGCACTAGTTGAGTTCGAAATACTCATGCACGTTCTCTGCTGACTTAACATTCATCTCCGGCAGCTGACTTAACTCCTCAACTGTAGCCGCTCTTATGTTATCTAACGACTTATAATGCCGCATCAGCGCAACACGTCGTTTCGGTCCTATACCTTCTATATTATCCAGCACAGAATGCATCTGGCTCTTGCTGTGCAGCTTTCTGTGATATTCTATCGCAAATCTATGCGTTTCATCCTGTATTCTGGTGATCAATTTGAAGGCTTCTGACCTTCTGTCCATGATATATTCCTGTCCATGATACATTAAGCCTCTGGTTCTGTGGCGATCATCCTTAACCATTCCGCATATAGGGATTCTCGTAAGCTCACTCATTCCCTCGCCTGCCAGTTCGTCTATAACCTCCATCACCGCATGAACCTGTCCCTTGCCGCCATCAATCATTATAAGATCAGGAATATCCCCAAATGCACTATCATTTATATGCAGAAGACGGCGTCTTAAGACCTCCGCCATGCTGGCATAATCGTCAGGACCCGTTACCGTTTTTATCTTGAATTTTCTGTAATCGCTCTTCTTAGGTCTTCCATCTACGTAGACAACCATGGAGCCTACACTCTCACAGCCCGATGTATTAGATATATCATATGACTCCATCCTGCGGGCATATTTGATACCCATTATATCTGACAGCTGCTGGACAGCGCCCCTGGTCTGCACCTCATCATTTCTGATAGTCTCTTCATTTTGTTCCAGGATCATCCAGTCCTTACGCTTCGACAGATCTTCCTTGATCTTTCTTGCGGCAAATAGTAATTCCTTCCATTCACCTGCCCGCTCGTATTCCATCCTGGCAGATGCGGCTTCCATCTCATCCTTCAGATATTGCAGTATATCGCTGGAGTTGCCATCTAAATATTTCTTAACCTGAGCTACCTTAAGAGCATAATCTTCCTTCGATATTCTCGCCTCGCACGGAGCATCACACCTGGCTATATGATAATTAAGACATGCTCTTCGCTTACCGATATCCTCAGGAAGCTTGATACTGCAGGTTCTCAGATGATATACAGCATTAAGAAGGTTGATGATCTCATTTACCGCTGCCTCATGAGGATATGGACCATAATATTTGTTTTTATCCTTATAGACACTTCTGACCTTCTGAAGTCTCGGAAAATCCTCACCCACAGTCAGCTTAATATATGGATAAGTCTTGCCATCCTTAAGCAGCGTGTTGTACTTGGGCATATATTTCTTGATCAGCCTGTTTTCCAGAAGAAGCGCGTCATTTTCTGTCGCTGTAAGAATATACTCAAAATATGCTATATGAGTAACCATCATCTGGATCTTAACAGACCGCTCTCTGGTTTCCTGAAAATACTGTCTTACCCTGTTTCTCAGATTCTTAGCCTTGCCGACATATATTATCTCGCCTTGGGCATTATGATGCAGATATACCCCGGGGCCTGTTGGAAGGTTATTCAGCTCCTCCTGAATATTAAAATTTTTAATCTCAAATTCAGTCATCTGTCTTCTAATTTGCTGCCGCAGTCTCAGTCTGAGTCTCAGCCTGAACATTTGCTGTATCTGCAGCCGTTGTCTGAACCTCGGTTACTGTAGTTTGATCCTGTGTGGATGCTGCATTTTCATAGTCTTCTTTCGCCTGACTATAGTGCTGTTTGCAATAATATTTGCCATCTATCGGAGCATATTTATCCCCTGTTTTGGCTTCATTATAGCACTGATAATCAACATTATATGCGCATCTAAGGACTTCCTCCTTAGGACTGATCAGCGGAATAAATACTACCAGATAGATTATAAGCCATGTGCAGGTCAGGGCCGGAACCACCTGTCCGGCTGTCATCCTGCCGTAACGTTTGCTGCAAAATACCTGTTCCAGATCTATCTGACTCAGGCCCTTATCAGGATTCAGCTTGTTCACTACAAGGCAGCTTAAGGCATATCCGGCCACTCCAGCGATAACACCTATGATGACTCCGCCTATAACGTCCGATGCATAGTGAACCATAAGATAGATCCTCGAGCATCCGGTCAGAAGCGCAATCACTGGGAAGATCCAGGTGATCTTCTTCTTGCCATCACGTGCATGACACAGACACAGTGCCATGGCGATCTCCATCGCAGCCGTCGTATGACCTGACGGGAATGAATAGTCATTTTCCGACAGCATTCCGGCATTAGTATACCAGCCGAAATATTCCTGAATATGCTGCAGGGTATTATATGGCCTGATACGCAGAAACATCGGCTTTACGATAACATTTGTAATTATTGTCCCGATGATTACAGCAAATACTATGGCAAATCCTAATCTTCTGGTTCTCTTGAAAAATATTAAGGCAACTCCTATCAGTGCAAAAAGTACAATATAGGTGACAGCTCCCATTGTCGTAAATGCCTTGGCTACCCAGTTCAGAAAATCGCATCCTATGCTTCCGAAGACCTTAAAAAGGCTCATATCGAAATCATAAAATGTTGTATCCATCCAACCTCCTATAGAAGCTGCCGCAAGTATAGAATTCATTTGTACTCCATTTCTGCGCTATCAGCGCAATATGCCGACGCCATAACAGCGCCGGCATAACATAAATTATCTATTGTTATTATCTGGCGAGATCTGCTGCCTTAATTCTTAGTATAAGTATAGGTTCCGCCGTCAGACTGGCGTGCCATTGAGATATCACTCTCGCCTACTGTATAAGTATATTTATCAACTCCATAAGTCTGGTCATCATATGTTATGGTAATAACTCCATCCAATGCTGTATAGCTGAATGTCAGATCCCAGAACAGATCCTTGCCAGTTCCGTCGGCATTAAACGTATAGCCTGAATCAAAATTACTCTCAGTCCACGTTCCTACTACTGCCGCATCATTTTCGATTACTGTTGTTTCTTCTTCTACAACCTGCTTCTCGCCGCATCCTGCCAGACAGAATGTGCAAAATGCCACACACATTATCATCGCAATTACTTTTTTCATATTTATAATCCTCATGTGGTTCTGAATAGTTACGTTTTTATTGAATTAACAATATCGGAGACCTGTCCGACCATTTTGACTTGCACATTATAATATACGAAATTTTAAATAACAACCTTCTGAGGCGTGTATATATTTTTTAAGGCTTGCTTTTTTATCAAAAGGAGAATATAATCATTCTACATTTACTTTAACGCTTTTATGTGTTAAAGTGTCTTGCATCTACGATGATGACAGGCAGCCATTGAGATTCATGCAGATGAACATGAGATATAGTTGGATATTCAATACGTTCTATACTCATTTTCCATAGTGGCTGCAGAAAAATTTTAGTAAAAGAGGGATATATTTATGGAAGTTATTTCTAAAGAAATGCAGCGCCTCCTGGCAACAGGATCTACACTCAGAGCCATGTTTGAAGAAGGCAAGAAAATGGTTAAGCAGTATGGTGCTGAGAATGTCTTCGACTTCAGTCTGGGCAATCCGAGCACTCCTACTCCTGCAGCAATGAACAAATCCATGATCGACGTAATCAATAATACGGAATCAATGAAGCTTCATGGATATATGTCCAATGCCGGATATGATGAATCCCGTCAGGCTATTGCAGACGATCTGAACAAGCGTTTTGGAACTAATTTTGCTGCCCGCAATGTCACAATGACCGTTGGTGCAGCCAATGCTCTGGTTATCGCACTTAAGATCATCATCAATCCTGGCGACGAGGTAATTGTATTTGCACCTTTCTTCCTGGAATATAGGAACTATATCTCAAACTTCGGCGGTATTACTAAGGTGGTTCCTGCTAATCCTCCTACGTTCATGCCTGATATGGAACAATTTGCCGCTGCTATCAACGAGAGAACCAGAGCCGTTATCATTGATAACCCTAACAACCCTTCCGGTGTTGTATATGATGCTGAGACTATCAAGAAGATGGCAGCCGTACTGGAGGCTAAGCAGAAGGAATACGGTACATCTATTTTCATTCTGTCAGACGAGCCTTACAGAGAGATCGTATATGATGGAGTTGAGGTTCCATTCCTTACCAAATACTACAGAAATACCATGGTGGCATATTCATACAGCAAATCCATGTCCGTTCCTGGAGAGCGTATCGGATACCTTCTGATGCCGGATGAACTGGATCAGGCTGATGACATCATCGCCGCTTCATCAATCGGTATCAGAGTCTTAGGCTGCGTTAATGCGCCTTCGCTCCAGCAGCTCGCAATCATTAATGCCATGAATGATCTGTGCGACATGAGCATTTACGATAAAAACAGGAAGCTCCTTACTTCTATTCTTGATGAGGCAGGATTCGAATATGCTAAGCCTCAGGGAACATTCTACCTGTTCATGAAGACACCTATCGCAGATGACAAGGCATTTGTTGCCACTGCCAAGGACAAATATCAGATTCTTATTTCATCCGGTGCAGCCTTCGACTGCCCAGGCTGGGTAAGAATCGCTTACTGCGTTCCTTACGACCGTATCGAAAGAGCAAAATCCCGCTTCATAGCTCTCGGACACGAGTTCGGACTCAACTAAGCCAAACTGTCCTTTCGCATTATTATAAAGTCTTATATCCAAGCAGTCATGCCTGTTGGTGTGGCTGCTTTTATTTATGATAAATCATAAAGTTTCATACACAAACAGCATACTCGCAATGTAATCCAGGCAAGGGGCAGCGCAGCCACTACGAGAAAACAATCAGCGTAGGCGTTTTCGAGTAGTGGACTGCGTGCCCCTGCAAGGATCTACGATTTTGTGATTATTGATATTTATATACTTTTTTTCTATACGTTATTGACATCTCGCTGCAAACAGTGTAAGCTGACGCTAACTTAATTTTCAACAACAATAAATCCAGTTTTGCATCTGGCACAGATGGACGTAAATGTCCAAAATTGCCTCAGGTGCTATTATTTTTGCAAAAATGCGAGTTTATATATTTTAGCTTGCCGAATAAGAAGAAATTATTTTGACACGAAAGGAGAGAATGGTATGCTTCCGCTAACATTATCTAAAACAGGCAATAAGATCCTGGTAGCCAGAATTGCAGGAAACCCTGAGATGAAGAAGCATCTCGAAGATCTGGGATTTGTAGTCGGTACCCAGGCAGATGTCGTCAGCGCCGGCGGTGACGGCAACGTAATTGTCAACCTGAAGGGTTCAAGGCTTGCTATCACTCAGGAGATGGCAAGAAAAATAATGGTAGATATAAATTAAATGTAAGTGCATGCAAGAGCGGTCTATTCTAAACTGCTTTGTAATAGAATCGATAAATGAAAGGAAGATGACATGAAAACATTAAGAGATGTTAAGGTTGGTGAGACAGCCGAGGTTTTGAAGATCCACGGTGCCGGCGCTCTCAAGAAACGAATCATGGACATGGGTATTACAAAAGGGACACAGATCTATGTGCGTAAGGTAGCACCCCTCGGTGATCCGGTTGAAGTAACTGTAAGAGGATATGAACTTACACTTAGAAAAGACGACGCAGATATTTTAGAAATGAAATAACAAGGAGAAAAGATCATGGGTATTAAAATAGCTCTAGCAGGTAACCCTAACTGCGGTAAGACTACTCTGTTCAACGCTCTGACAGGCAGCAATCAATATGTAGGAAACTGGCCGGGTGTTACTGTTGAGAAAAAAGAGGGAAAGCTTAAAAATCACAAGGACATTATCGTACAGGACTTACCTGGCATCTACTCACTCAGTCCTTATACTCTTGAGGAAGTAGTTACACGTAATTACCTCGTTCAGGAGAAACCTGATGTTATCTTAAACATTGTCGATGGTACAAATATTGAGAGAAATCTCTATCTTACGACTCAGCTGATCGAAATTGGTCTTCCTGTTGTTATCGCGATCAACATGATGGATATCGTTCGTAAGAATGGTGACTCTATTGATGTTGCCGCACTCAGCAAGGAATTAGGCTGCAGAATCGTTGAGATCTCAGCATTAAAGGGTGAGAATCTCCTTGAGGCTGCTGAAATCTGTATTAAAGAAGCCAACAGCAAGCCTGAACATCCTCACGTCTTCCACGGACCTGTTGAACATGCCATTGCTCATATAGAAGAATCTATTGAATCACTCGTAGATAAGAGAGAGCTGCGCTGGTATTCTATCAAGATATTTGAAAGAGATGAAAAAGCCCTTGAGAATGTCAATTTATCAGCCGACCTTAAGGCTCATTTGGAAGAGCATATCGTAAGCTGTGAGCAGGAATTAGATGACGATTCCGAATCAATCATCACGAATCAGAGATACGATTATATCACAAGCATTATCAGCAAAACTGTTAAAAAGAAGAGGCAGCACGGCGAGTTATCTCTCTCAGATAAGATCGACAGAATCGTTACCAACAGATTCCTGGCTCTTCCTATCTTCGTTGCTGTCATGTTCATTGTTTACTATGTTGCAGTAACCACACTTGGTACTATCGTTACCGACTGGACTAACGATGTTCTCTTCGGCGAATGGATCACTAATGGAGCAAATGCAATTCTCGATGCCATCGGTGCTTCCGACCTGGTTCATTCCCTGGTTGTTGACGGCATTATCGCCGGCATCGGCGCACCTATCGGATTCGTTCCGCAGATGGCTATCGTATTCCTGTTCTTAAGCTTCCTTGAGGACTGCGGATATATGGCACGTGTTGCATTCGTTATGGACAGAATCTTCCGCAAATTCGGCCTGTCAGGTAAGAGCTTCATTCCTTTCCTTATCTCATCAGGCTGCGGTGTTCCTGGTATCATGGCTACAAGAACTATCGAATCTGAGAAAGACAGACGTATGACCATGATCACAACGACCATGATTCCATGCGGAGCTAAGCTTCCTGTTATCGCCCTTATCGCAGGCTTCCTGATGGGCGGAGCATGGTGGATGGCACCTGTTATGTATTTCGGCGGCATCTTCCTGGTTGTTATCTACTGCATCATCCTCAAGAAGACTAAAATGTTCGCAGGCGATCCTGTACCATTTGTTATGGAGCTTCCTGCTTATCATCTTCCTTCACTCAAAGGTATCCTCATGCATGTATGGGAGAGAGTATGGGCATTCATTAAGAAGGCCGGCACAATCCTCTTCCTGTGCTGCGTAGTAATGTGGTTCCTGGGAGCATTCGGTGTAACAGACGGATCCTTCGGACTCGTTGAAGATACATCTAATTCACTCCTTGCAGCAATCGGCGGATTCATTGCACCAATATTTGCCCCACTTGGATTTGGCACATGGCAGGCAGTTGCATCTTCTCTGTCAGGCTTCGTTGCCAAGGAAGGTATCGTTTCTACAATGTCTCTTCTGTCATCACTGGGTGTTGAGATTGAGGAATATGCTCCTACAATGCATGAAGCATTTGCAGCATTCTTCCCAACATCAATTGCAGCCGTATCGTTCCTTATCTTCAACTGCTTCGACTCACCATGTCTGGCAGCCATCTCAACGACTGCTAAGGAAATCGGCAGCAGAAAGCACTTCTGGTTATCAATTCTCTTCCAGAACGTATCTGCTTACTGCGTAACACTTATCGTTTACCAGCTCGTAGGTACATGGACGGGTCAGGTTGCATTTAACGCTGCTACAGTAGTAGGATATGCACTGCTTGCAATCGCAATCATCCTGCTGGTTAGAAAGGATCCTAATAAGAAGAAAGCATTTGCATAATGCAGTGAGGTGATATGTCAATGATTGCAGATATAATTATTATTTTAATAATTGCCGTTCTGTGCGTATTCTGCATCAGATCAGCGATCAAGACACATAAAAGCGGCGGCTGCAGCTATGGCTGCACAGGATGCACCAGATGCAGCGGTTCATGCGGCACCAGTGAGGTTAAGTCCTCTAAATCCGGCAAATGTGGAGGTGGCAAGACATGCTCCAGGTAACAGCAAATGTTGATGGCATGATGTGCGGTATGTGTGAGGCTCACGTTAAGGATGCCGTGCGCAAAGCATTTCCTGATGCGAAAAAGATCAATGCATCGGCTGCCAGCGGTAAGGTTGAATTCCAGATAGAGCAGGAACTTCCTCTTTCAATGCTTAAGCATGACCTTAAGGCTGAGCTGGACAGCATCGGATATAAGCTGATTGATATCTCCTCCGGTGCAGCTGCGGCTGAAGAAAAAGGCGGATTGTTCAGTAAATTAAGACATCACAAATAAAGACTCCCTAGTCATAGGAAGGCTCTGGCGCAGATCGCGTCAGAGCCTTCCTTTTATGTCAAGATGGTTTACCAGGTATGACGGATTGTTAAAATGTGCACCTAGCGCCGTCATCCTGATATATATGTTGTCACGACTGACATGCACAACGATTTTTCAGACATACATAATTGAAAAAAAGCATCAACACAGTTAATATGTTTGCAAAAAAAGCGAGGCACTATGAATATCATTTTCAGAAATGTAACAAAAAAATATGGTGATAAGGTAGTATTTGATAATAAAACTATCGACTTCCCTGATTCCGGGTTCGTCTGCATCGCGGGTCCATCGGGGGTGGGAAAAACTACTATCTTCAATCTGCTGCTGCAGCTTACAACCCCTGATGAAGGCGAGGTATCCATGCTTACAGAGGAAAATAAGCCTTGCATTATATCTGCTGTATTTCAGGAAGACAGGCTGCTGCCATGGGAAGATGTGCTGAAGAATACAGCATTTGCTGCCGCCAACCGGGCAGAATCTGCCTGCGGTCAGGTCAATGATAAGGCCATCTCAATTCTTAATGAGCTGGGATTGGGAAATGAACTTCACAGCATGCCTTCAGAGTTGTCAGGCGGCATGGCCAGGAGGGTGGCTCTGGCCAGAGCACTCACAATGGATGCGGATATTTATCTGATGGACGAGCCCACCAGAGGTCTTGATACCGATACCCGCCATGAAGTGCTGAGAGTCATTCATAAATATACAGATAAGGCTGTCGATGCAAAAGGAAAGCCTCTGAACCGGATGCTGATCATAATCTCACACAATCCGGATGAGGCCGAAAATTCATATACTATTTCATTGTAATTATCTTGCGCGTTGGGATGTCACAGTCCATGATTCACGACTCTCAGGGCACATAAGCAAATATGTTTCAAACGTTTGCTGCACAGTAGGGTTCACAGTACGCTGAAAATTGTAGATTCATACAGTTGCACCGGGACAGCGCGGCCAGCTTTACATCTCGTCCCATGAATGGTGATGAAGCTCACCTTTAAGCTCAAGATCCAAATATTGATTCTGTCTCAAGGCTTCATACAGCACCACCGCTACTGAATTGGACAGATTCAGGCTTCTCTGGGCAGGCATCATAGGAATCCTGATGCAGGTATCACGATTATCCATCAGTATCTCTTCCGGGATTCCTGCACTTTCCTTACCGAACATTATATAGTCGCCGTCTTTAAACGCCGCACCATCGTGAGTAACACGAGCCTTAGTCGTTGCCATCCAGATATTCGCCTTGCATGCTGTAACAATTGCATCTGGTTCACAATCACTTGAGCCTGCTCTGCTCTCGCTGCCGCCAGGATGATTCACCGCCTCCAGCGTCGCCTGAGGAAAATTAATCTTACCCGCATTCTTCCAAACAAAATCCCGCCAACTATCGTAGCGAACCACATCCAGATCCTTCCAGTAATCCATGCCTGCACGCTTCAGATTCTTATCATTCAGGATAAATCCAAGCGGCTCAATCAGATGAAGTCTGCTGCCTGTCACCAGACAGGTTCTTCCGATATTCCCCGTATTGGCCGGAATCTCCGGCTCCAGAAGTACAATGTTAAACATTTCTTATGCTCCATTCTTACGTTATTGCCGCATCAAATACAAGAAGTCGAATAATGTGTGCCGGGACGGCGCAGTCCACTGCGAGAAAACAATCAGCGTAGGCGTTTTCGAGCAGTGACTGCACGCCGAGGTTCACGGCACACTATGCTTCAACTGGTACGTGTGCCGGGACGGCGCAGCATCATTTCAATTCTGCATATGTTACGCCGGCATCGCCGTCACCATATTCAGCCTGATAGCTCTTCTTAACGCGTTTATCCCGATGCAGCTTCTGCCTTACAGCATTTCTAAGCACACCTGTTCCCTTGCCATGAACTATGCGAACCTTCTCTAGATGTGCCATGCAGGCATCATCAAGATATTTGTCCAGCTCCAGCAGTGCGTCGTCAACTGTCATTCCCAAGAGTTTGATCTCCGTTGATACACCCAGTGCCTTAGAATATTGAATATTTCCAACGCCCGTCTTAGTACCCTTAGCATATTTAGGTTTAGATGTATCTTCCGGCATTTTATCCAGCACCTCGAGGTCATCCAGGGATACGTCCATATTCATCGAACCCATCTGCACACTGACCTTGCGCCTGCTGTCAGGGGCTGAGGATGCTATACCATCCATGCCCCAGGAGATTACCCTTACAGGAGTACCCTTGACAACGTCCTCAGGGGTCAGCTTCTTCTTAACTGCCTTGCGCTTCTCCACTACATCTCCGAGATCTGAGAGCGCATCCTTAGCTCTCTTACCTACCTGAGTTCTGGTGCGCTCAAGGGCTGACAGATTCACGTCCTTCGACACCTTGCGGATGTCCTTAATTGTAATATCCGCATAATTTTTAGCCTGCTGCAGCACTTCATAGGCCTCACTCTTGGCATTTCTCAGAATATCATTTTTCTTCTTGTCGAATTCCGCCCGTTCCTTCTCCAGGTCAGCTCTGAGCCTTTCCGCCTCCGCCAGCGCAGCATTTGCACGGTTTCTCTCTATCTCAGCATTCTTCTTGTTGATCTCAATATTGGCCAACACGTCTTCAAATGCAATATTGTTATTGTCGATTCTGGCCTTAGCATCCTCAATCAGACGCTCGTCCAGCCCTAATTTGCCTGAGATGGCAAATGCATTGCTCTTGCCTGGAAGTCCTATCAGTAATTTATATGTAGGTCTTAATGTCTCCACGTCGAACTCACAGCAGGCGTTCTGCACGCCCTTCGTTGACATGGCAAATACCTTAAGCTCCGAATAATGTGTGGTAGCCATGCATCTGGTTCCGTACTGATGGAGTCTCATCAATATGGACTGCGCCAATGCAGCGCCTTCTGTCGGATCGGTTCCTGAACACAGCTCATCTAAAAGTACTAGAGAATCAGAATCCGCCTTGTCCAGAATGTGTATTATATTCTTCATGTGGGAAGAAAATGTCGATAGGTTCTGCTCAATGGACTGCTCATCTCCTATGTCAGCATATATTTCATTAAACAGACACAGGCTAGAGCCGTCCAGTGCAGGTATATGCATACCTGCCTGACCCATGAGACAGATAAGACCTGTCGTCTTAAGGGAAACAGTCTTGCCGCCAGTATTCGGACCCGTGACGATGAGCATGTCGAAATCCCGACCCAGGGTAAGATTGATGGGAACCGCAGTCTTCACAGGCAAGAGCGGATGACGCGCCCGTCTTAAATCTATAAATCCATTTTCGTTGAAATCTGGCGCATTTCCTCTGATTTTCTCTGAATATCTGGCCTTGGCCAGGATAAAATCCAGCTCCGCCAGGAGCTTATAGTCCATCCTCAGCCTGTCCGCAACAGCTGCTGCCATATTGGACAAGTGCGACAGGATAACCTGTATCTCCTCTTCCTCAGCAAGAGTCAGCTCCTTAAGATCATTATTAAGCTTCACTACAGCCATCGGCTCAACGAAAACCGTAGAACCCGATCCCGACTGGTCATGGATCATGCCCGGCACATGGGCTCTGTGTTCCTGCTTAACAG
>CAVARE010000046.1:0-5158 GCA_963591145.1 Anaerotignum sp.
CGGCGTCTTCAGCTCATGACTGGCATTGGTAATGAATTGCTTCTGGGCTTCCATATTTTTCGCATAGGGTCTGATCGCTCTTCGTGAAAATAAAACTACCAGCCCGAAGACAATAACAAGACTTACTCCCGCGATAGCCACCGTGATCCAGAATAAGGAATTCATCGTCTGAATTTCACGCTCGGAATTAAGGAACAGTACCACCTTCTCGGTGTCCGTTTCATAAACAAGAAATCTGTAGCCATATTCGTAACCACTCGTCTTGCCACTGCCCAGCGCAGTCTGCGCATATTCCTTCTCCGTTTCCTCATCCAGAGATGCGATATGATCCTGATCAGCTCTTAAGAATTCTCCATCTGTGTTGTAATGAACGGAAAAGAATCGCAGCGAATACTGCACCTCGGCCGAAAAATAATGCTCACCCTTGCCCTTTGGGGGTTTTTTGTCTGGGAAATCGGGTGCGCCCTGATTATCCCTTTCCGAGATCCTCTGGAGTGCATCATCCTGCTGATTTGTTACACTGTGATAATTCCAGACATTTATAAAACACAGCAGCATTAAAATGACGGCCGTGAACGCTGCCATTGCCGAACCTATGAAGCGCCATCTTATTTTTTTCAGCATCAGTTGTCCTCCGCCTCTTCTAATATGTATCCGGCTCCGCGGATGGTTCTGATCATGACATTTGCCCCTATCTGCTTGAGCTTCTTCCTGAGAACTGCGATATAGGTCCATACAACATTCATCTCAGCCTCTGTATCCAGCTCCCATACCTTATCCATGAGATGTTCCAGGGAAAATATCTGATGCGGGTGGTGGAGAAACAGCTCCATCAGCTGATATTCCTTATTGTTCAGGCGGATCTCGTCCTCGTCTGTCTTTAAAATATATTGACTGCAATCGAGTGTTACATTGCCCATGGTCAACGCAGTCGAGGTATATGTGCTGCTGCGCCTTGTAAGGGCACGCACTCTGGCGAGAAATTCGCTTGTAGCAAACGGTTTTGGAAGATAATCATCCGCGCCTGCATCAAGGCCCGCTACCCGGTCTGCCACCTCAGCCTTGGCTGTAAGAAACAGCGTCGGCGTCGTATTGCCATTGGCCCGAGCCGTCTTAAGCACCTCAATCCCGTCCTTGCCAGGCATCATTATATCCAGCACCAACACGTCATAATTTATTGCCCTGATATAATCCAATGCATCATTGCCATTATGCACCATATCTACAGCATATTTATTTTTCTCCAGCATAAGCTTAAGCGCACGGGCGATGCTCACCTCGTCCTCCGCAATTAACACACGCATATCTTTCTCTCCCTATTTTTCGTTCATTTTCTCATGGCAAATCAAATTGTACCTTAAAATTCAGTCACTGTATTTTATTAAGAACATGCTATATGTAAAATTTTTAAGTACAATTTGAGAAATGTATGTAAAATATTTACAAATACTTGAAGGTGTTTTCGAGCAGTGAACTGCTGCAACGAGGTCCACGGCGCGCATGCCTTCAATATATTACGAAAGGAATTTGCCAATGGAACTTACCGGAAAATATCGGCATGAGCTTAAGTATCATATCACTCAGGCCGATTATCTTGCCCTCAGGCAGAGGCTGCGGCCGATTATGAAACCGGATCCTCATACAGGACCTGATGGGAAGTATGTTATTCGGAGCATATACTTCGACAATTATAAGGACAAGGCTCTGCGTGAAAAAATAAACGGCATGCAGCAGCGTGAAAAATTTCGCATCCGCTACTATAATGACGATTTTTCATTTATCACGCTGGAGAAAAAGATAAAGCACAATGATCTGTGTATGAAGATTGATGCCCCCTTGTCGCAGGAAGATTTCAGGATGATTCTTAACAGGCCTGGTCCCTGGATGTTAGAGCACACAGAGCCGCTGGTGTGCGAGCTGTATTGCAAGATGAAGATGCAGCAGCTTAAGCCCCGAGTGATGGTTTCATATATAAGAGAGCCTTATATATACGATGCAGGAAATGTCCGGGTGACATTTGACTCTAATATCAGAACCAGCCTGTTTCAGAATGCATTTGCAGACGGACTGCTTAATGATATCAGTGCAACGGAAGTCCCCGAGGATGTGATATTGGAAGTAAAATTCGACGAATTTCTTCCTGAAATCATCTCGTGTCTGCTGCAGTCAGAGAACTTAAGGCAGCAGGCCTTCTCGAAATATGGTGCCTGCAGGCGATACGGCTGACATAGCTCTTAATAAACGTAATTTAATCGTGCCAGACGACGCAACGGCTGTGAGAAAGTCAGCTGCACACTATGGTTCACGACACATATAGTAAACAAACACTCATAAATAGCAAAAACAGATTGCTGCGCACTTCATGCCGCCGCAGCTTAGATAAGGAGAGTAATAACAATGACATTTAATGATATTTTCAAATCCAGCTTCCTGGAAAATGTTTCAGAATTTTCAATTTTAGACACAGTCATCGGACTGGCTGTCGCATTAATAATCGGACTTTTTATTTTTATTATTTACAAGAAGACCCTGACCGGCGTTATGTATTCCAGCGGATTTGCCCTGACTCTCATAGGTCTGTCGCTGGTTACGACGCTGGTTATTATGGCGGTCACATCTAATGTCGTGCTGTCACTTGGTATGGTGGGCGCCCTCTCAATCGTGCGATTCCGTACCGCCATCAAGGAGCCTGTCGAGATAGTATTTTTATTCTGGTCCCTGGCTGTAGGCATCGTGATCGGCGCAGGAATGATCCCGCTGGCAGTCATTGGTTCCGCAATCATCGGCATTATTCTGCTGCTGTTCGGAAATCGCAAGATCCACAGCAATCCTTATATCCTGGTTCTTAATCTGGAAAATGAAGAGGCAGAAAACGCAGCTCTTAATATCGTCGGACAGGGCGCCGAGCATTATATTATTAAATCTAAAACAATCACCTCAGCAGGAATAGAACTCACCGCCGAGCTGCGCACGAAGAATGCTTCAACAGCATTTGTAAATCAGATCTCTGAGCTTGAAGGCGTAAGAAATGCGACGCTCGTAAGCTACAACGGCGAATATATGGCTTAATGGAGGAACATGCATGATTGCGCATAAACATATTACAAAAATCATTGCCGTCATCATGGCTCTCGCGGTTGCTGCCTGCCTGTATGCTGTGATCTTCTCCAGCCAGATTACGGCGGCTGTCTCGGATACTGGTGTCAGCATGGAATATGAAACCGAGCTGTTCGATACCAGCAGCATTATAAGCGTCAACATTATTATGGATGAAGACAGCTGGAATGACATGCTGGAAAATGCCACCGCCGAGGAATATTACCAATGCGATGTGGAGATCAACGGCACGACATTTTACAAGGTTGCTATCCGTCCTAAGGGCAATACCAGCCTATCTTCCATAGCAAATGATCCGACCACGGACCGCTATAGTTTCAAGCTGGAATTCGATCATTATGTAGATGGTCAGACATGCTTCGGCTTGGATAAATTAGTTCTGAATAACAACTACGCCGATGCCACTAGTATGAAGGAAGCCCTTATATATGACATGTTCCAATTCCTCGGGGCTGACGCTTCACTCTATAATTACGCTTCTATCTCTGTTAATGGTGAATATTGGGGCGTATACCTGGCTCTGGAGGCAGTGGATGACAGCTTCCAGCTGCGCAATTATGGCGTGCAAAACGGTGAACTCTATAAGCCTGAGAGTATGGGCATGGGTGGAGGTGATAATGGCGGCGGCCCTGGCGGCATGAATGGCGGCGGCGCTGACTTAAATTATAGCGACGATGACCTGGACAGCTACTCGACTATCTGGGATGGTGAGATCACTAATACAACCGATGCTGACCATCAGCGCGTTGTAACAGCCCTCAAGAATATTTCAGAAGGCACTGACCTGGAGAAGTACATGGATATAGACAATCTGCTGCGCTATATGGCAGTTCATGTATTTTCTGTCAATGAAGACAGCCTATCCGGTACAATGGCTCATAATTACTACCTTTATGAATCGAATGGCATGCTGAATCTGATTCCATGGGATTATAACATTGCTCTAGGCGGTATGGGCGGCGGCATGGGCGGAAATGGCGCGACCAGCGTAGTTAATGACCCGATTGATAATGCATTTTCCGGCACAGACTTTTTCGATACCCTGATGGAAAACGAGACCTATCACAGCCAATATTATGCTTATCTGCAGCAGCTTGTAAGTGAATATATTGAGGGAGGTGCATTTGATGCCTTCTATGAGAGAGTCCGCAGCCAGATTGATGATTTGGTTGCAAATGATCCTACAGCATTCTATACATCTGATGAATATCAGACGGCTGCAGAGACCCTCTATCAGGTTGTGAAGCTGCGTGGAGAATCCATTCAGGGACAGTTAGATGGCACCATTCCATCTACCGAATCTGAACAGCGAAGCAGTGATGCACTGGTAGATGCTTCATCAATCAACCTCAGCTCCATGGGCAGAATGGGCGGCGGTAATGATGGCGGTGGTGGCCCTGGCGGCGGTCCTGGCGGTGACTTCGGTGGCGGTCCTGGCGGTGACTTCGGAGATTTCAATAATTCCGATAATAGTGAAGTCTCAACCACAAGTGCCGATTCTGGCAGTTCAGCTGAATCAGAAACAACAATGGATTTATCACAATTTAATGGAATGCCTCCAGAGGATTCGAACCCGCAGCAGGCTGTAAGCGAAACGGCAGCTTCAAGTGAAACTCAAACCGCAGCCACAGATCAGTCTGGTGATAAAAAACAAGACACTGCGATAGCTGAGGATGAAAGTCAGGCGGCTCAACCGTCTGGCGATGAGAACCAGAATACAGACTCAACAACTGCCGATACTCAGGACGGCGGCTCTCAAGGCGGTCCAGGCGGCGATTCTCCTGGCGGTGAATCTCAGGGCGGTCCAGGACAATTCGGCGGCGATATGCCGGGAGACTTCGGTATGCCAGGCTCTGACTCACAAGCTATATCAACAGAAACATTGATATTGTACGGCGCTTCCCTGCTAGTCATAATCGCAGCATTGATATTCGCAATTCTCTACAAGAGGAGGCCTAGAAGAAAGTAAAAAATGGCAGCGGCTGCCGATAATGAAAACTGTAAATTTAATTGCGTGCGTGCCGGGACGGCGCAGACACTG
>CAVARE010000047.1:0-50433 GCA_963591145.1 Anaerotignum sp.
ATTCGGATATCATTAAAGCAGCGCTTTCATCCTCGTCTTACATGAAGCAGAAACTCATGGAAAATCGTGGAAAATTGACAGATGCGGCCTATAGAAAGGCTTTTGCTGCGGCAGAAAACATAGAGAGCCTTTTCTCCGTTTCAGATAAGATGCTTCAGGTGATAGCATATATTTTTAAAAAGCTGGAAGAGGTGACGCCTCTTATGCTGCAGAAGCTGCTTTATTTTATCCAGGGTGTGTATTACGCGTTGCATGGAAAGCCAATCTTTGAGGAAGATTGCAGGGCTTGGGTTCATGGACCAGTCTATCCTGAGGTATATGAAATGTTTCGAGACTTTAAATACAATCCAATTGATGATGCACGGTTCTCGATTCTTAGTGGAACGGATGATGCCTTGACAGAGGATGAAAAACATGTGATTGATCTGGTTGTGAATACGTTCGGAATGTATGGCGGAAAGGTGTTAGAAAAAATTACACATAATGAGGATCCTTGGATGGAAGCACGAGAAGGATATGGCGATAGCATTCCTTCTAACGAGCTACTGCCGAAAGAGCGGATTATGAAGTATTATACTCGTATAAATCAAAAATATGACATTGACACAGAGGCTGGTCTGCGGTCATACATCCATGATATGCTCGACATGGTATCGTGACCCGTAGCTGCTGAAGTTGACATAGAACTCTAAAAATGGTGGACGATCATTCGGCCACCATAAACTGTTCAGCCCGTAGCGGTTATGAAACTTGGAAACACGAAAGTTGAAGTGACATACATTTTGACACAACAAAATGTTGATAGCAGGTGAATAATAATTGGAGCATCCGATGCTAATACGAACAGCAACACATGCGGATCTTGACCGCATAGAACAGATTTACGAGAAAATTCATGATGGAGAAGAGAAGGGGCTGACCACAATTGGCTGGATCCGAAATGTTTATCCTACCAGGAAAACGGCAGAGGAGGCTCTGCATAGAGGTGATATGTTTGCCATGGAAGATGAAGGAAGGGTTGTGGCAGTAGCAGTTATCAACCAGATTCAGGTGGATGAATACAAATTCGCACATTGGAAACACAGCGCACAGGAGAGCGAGGTCATGGTGCTGCATGGCCTGGCTACTGATCCTGACGAGAATGGCAAGGGTTATGGAAGGACATTTGTAGCATTTTATGAAGATTATGCCAGGCAGCATGGCTGCGTAGCACTGCGTATGGATACTATCGTCCATAATTCAAGGGCGAGAAAACTGTACCGGAAGCTGGGCTTTGAAGAGGTTGGAATCGTAAAATGCGTATTTAACGGAATCCCTGATGTGCAGCTGGTATGTCTCGAGAAATATCTGGGATGAGATCTGAAGCCACGAATCACAATTTACTATAAAACGAGACATACATTTTTGGCCGCATAAAGACTCACGTGCCTTACTTGTCAACTCTGACAAACACTAAAATAAGGGCTCACCGGAATATCTAGTGAGCCCTTATTTTTATCAGCGATAGATTCATATCTACCGTGTATTATTTTTCAGCAGTCTCTGTTGTTGCATCTTCAGCGGCATCGTCAGCATTTACTGCAGCGGTTGTTGTTTCGGCCTCAGCAGCAGTTGTTGTCTCTTCAGCAGCGGCTTCAGTAGTTTCATCTGCCTCGCTTGTCTCAGCGTCAGCTGTTGTGTCCTCGGCGGATTCGCTGGTTTCTTCAGCGCCATTTGCCTCAGTAGTTTCAGCTGCATCCTCGGCAGCCTCAGTAGATTCCTCTTCGGCTTCTACGAATACAACATTGCCCTTCAGATAGTCCATAACCTTCGGCATCAGAACCTCTGTCTCGGTTACGATGAAGATATAAGCCTCACCTGAAGCTTCCTTGAACTCATCCAGGGTGCCGTCATAATCAGCAGACTCAAGATAATTCTGTAATACTTCATCAACCTCTTCCTGAGTATAAGTGATGCCCTGTTCCTCAGCAACCTTATCCAGCATCATTGTTGTTGTAAGTGTATTCTTAGCGGTTCCCTCTGCATATGCAGCAGCTGAATCATAACCGAAGTATGCGGCGCATGTCTCTGTATCGATGCCGCCAAATACGCTTGTAGCATAGTAGCTCAGAGTATTAGCTGCATATGTTGTCATATTTTCCAGATCAGCTTCATTATAATATGTAATATGAGTTTTCTCAGCCATAGCAGATGTTATAGCAGACTCCAGCTTACTGTTATACAGCTTCTCCTGATAATAAGCCTTGAAGTCCTCAATGGTGCTGATAGGTTCGTCGAAGCTGCTGTTGTCAGTTGTATACTGAAGAATCAGATCATCTGTTAATTCAGGAACATTGGTAACAGTCTTGCTGTCGATTGTGATGGTGAATGTAGCATTCTTGCCCTGCAGATCCTCGGTAGAGTAGTCGTCTGGGAATGTTACATCGATGTCAAATGTTTCACCGATCTCGTGTCCCACGATCTGATCTTCAAATCCGTCGATCATGGATCCTGAACCCAGCGTTAATGACTGATCCTCGGCTGTTCCGCCGTCAAATGCTTCAGTCTCGCCTTCGAGTACGCCTGTATAATCAATTACAACTGTGTCGCCGTCTTCTACAGTGCCCTCTGTAACAGTTTCAGTTGTTGTCTCTGAAGATACAACGCTGTCAAGATATGACTGGATTGTATCGTCAGTTACTTCAACATCGGCCTCATTTATTTCAATAGTAGAATAATCATCAAGTTCAATCTTACCATTGATCATATCGGCAGTCTTGAACCATCCGTTCTCTCCTCCGATGATTGCCAAAATACCTAACACGATGACAGCTATAACGATAACCCATATAGTTGTCTTCTTGGTCCATTTGCTCTTAGGCTTAATGTGATCAGGCTGTGAGTATGCTGAACCTTTAACTTTCTTGTTATCCATAGAATATCCTCTTTTCTGTCCGACGCAGCTGCATATGAGACTGCATAAGAACTAATTTAAAATATGGGGAGATTTTAACATACTGAATAAATAATATAAAGACGAAATTTCTGGCATAAAAGTTAATCAAAATTTATGTATTTATTTGCGATTGAAATTTAATTCATGAACCAGTGAAATAAATGAAGGAAAATAGAAAAAATGGTTATGGATTTTTATTGATACATGCGTTAGAATGTCTGCAGTAAACGTGACAGAACGCAATAAAGTTCCTTGGGAGGAAGGTTTATGAGCTCAGAATTAATTCGTGCTGAACAGATAGTCAAGAATTTCGGACTGACGAAGGCACTGCAGGGAGTTGATTTTTCACTGAATGCCGGAGAGATAAGAGGTCTTATCGGTGAGAATGGTTCAGGCAAATCCACAATATGTTCTATTATATCAGGCATTTACGGATGCGATTCGGGAGAGTTGTTCCTGAAGGGGCAGCCGTATAAGCCAGAGAGCATGGTAGATGCCCAGAAGAAGGGCGTGGCCATGATCATGCAGGAAATGGGAACAGTTTCCGGCATTAAGGTATGCGATAATATTTTTATTGGTAAGGAATCCCTGTTTACTAAGAACGGTCTCGTGAACAGACGCGCCATGAGGCAGGCTGCAGGTAAGATTCTTGAAGAATTAGGTGCAGGCGATATTGATCCATGGGCGCAGATTGATACCCTGAATTTTGAGAACAGGAAGCTGGTGGAAATCGCCAGAGCTATGTACGACGATCCGGACATTCTGATTGTCGATGAAACGACTACGGCACTGTCACAGCGTGGACGAGATATTATTTACAATCTGTGCGATAAACTGTCAGCCCAGGGTAAGGGTGTTATCTTCATTTCCCATGACCTGGATGAGATCATGGAGCATTGTACTGCTCTTACCGTATTAAGAGACGGCGTGCTCATAGATACATTAGATAAGGAACGCATGGAGCCATCCCTCATTAAGTCCCTGATGGTTGGACGTGAGATGGTTGGAGATTATTATAGAAGCGATAACGACGGCAGCTATTCAGATGAAGTTGTATTAAGACTTAAGGATATATATGACGGAAGAACACTGAAGGATTTTAACCTGGAATTACACAAGGGTGAGATCTTGGGCATCGGAGGACTGTCTGAGTGCGGCATGCATGAGGTGGGCCGGCTGGCATTTGGAATAGAGAAGCCTCTCAGAGGTTCAGTTACATTGGCTGATGGTACTCATATCTCACAGCCGTATGTGGCTACGAAGCACAGAGTTGGCTACATTTCTAAGAACAGAGATCAGGAGTCGCTGATGATAACGGCTACGATCTGCGAGAATATCGAGCTTCCGTCACTTAATGATATAACAAGGGGAGGCTTGCTGTTCCGCAAGGATGAGAAGAAACTGGCAGAGGAGCAGAGACAACTCTTGTCAATAAAGTGCAATTCTGTGGATCAGCCTGTACGGGGACTTTCGGGCGGCAATAAACAGAAGGTAGTATTCGGCAGATGGATAGGCAATAAGTCTGAGATCCTTATCCTCGACTGCCCGACACGAGGCGTCGACATAGGGGTCAAGCAGTCCATGTATCAGCTGATCTATAAGCTGAAGCAGGAAGGTAAATCAGTAATTCTTATTTCAGAAGAGCTGGCTGAGATCATCGGTATGAGTGATAGAATCATTATCATGAAGGACGGCGCGATTAATGGGGAGTTCAGCAGAAGCGACGAAGTAACCGAACATAAATTGATAGAGTACATGATCTAGATACATTTGCTGATCAGTGTACAGGATGTATCAGGGCTGACCAGGCGGCAAATGCCGCGGCTGAGCCATGATACATCGTAATCATAAAATAATAAGCGTCGCGGACGCGGGCTGGAGGATAAAATGGAATTTATAAAGAGACATGCTAGGACATTTCTTCCTTTTGTAGGTCTGGCAGTGGTAATAATTGTATTGGGTATACTGTCAGGTGGCAGACTGTTTGATTCTGCTAATCTGAATAACCTGTTAGATCAGAGCTATACCATCGTATTGCTGTCTGTTGGATGTGCATTCTTGTATTCACATGGAGGATTTGACCTAGCGGTTGGCGGTATCTATGGTATGTCCATGATGATCTCGGGACTTATATTCTTAAGTACCGGGATGAATGTATGGCTGGCACTTCCGTTATGTATCGTTGTATCACTGGTATGCTACATGATAATGGGTGTTGTAACGGTTAAGCTGCAGCTGCCGGCATTCATTACATCGCTGTGTATGCAGTTTATCTGTCGAGGCATTGTTACGACTATATCGGAGGGCAATATTAATCTCCCAGCAGATTTCTCGGTTGGTGACAACTGGGTGATTAAGATAATCGTCTTAGTAGTTCTGGTTGCGGCCTGCTATATTCTTCTTCATAAGACAGCTTTTGGTAAGAAGAACAGAGCGATTGGCGAGAATCCGACAGCTGCAAGACAGAGCGGCATTAATATTGATAAGATAAGACTTATAGCTTATGCCATTGTTGCTGTAATGATCGGTGTCGCAGGATTCTTCGCAATGTGCTCAGCCAGAACGGTTGCAACATTGGCAGGATCAGGATTCGAGATGGATGTTATCGTAGCAGTTGTTTTGGGCGGCATGAGTCTTAATGGCGGCATGGGCAGCTCTGTAAGAGCCCCGATCATCGGTGCGCTTATAGTAGTTCTTTTGACCAATGGTCTTGTTATCATCGGTGTACCTAGCCAGTGGAGTGATTTTGTTATCGGTATCGTATTCCTGATAGTTATCTTATTTAACTATAAGAGAAATAAATTGGGACTGCTCCCGAGATAGTTGCCTATAGTGCTTATGACAGCACTGCCGGCTGGTAGTGTAATAATTGTTAGAAAACCTTACGGGGATAAATAGAAAAGGAGAAAAACATTATGAAAAAGTTAGTTGCATTAAGTTTATCAGCAGCACTTTGTCTGGGTATGTTCTCATCAGTTGCATATGCTGATGAAGCACAGCAGACATACAAGGTTGGTGTTATTCTGTATGATACAGAATGCCAGTGGGCTAAAGACATCATGGGCTGCCTCGAGTCAATCGGAACACCATTAGGAGTTACATTTGAGACCGCTATCGGTGGAACAGATCCTGAGACAACAATCGAAGACGCTCAGAACTTCGGAGCTGCAGGATATGACGGAATCATCAATCTTCATCCTGGCACAGTAATGTCTAAGCTGGTTGAGATCTGCGAGCAGTATGGCATGTATATCGTAACATCTAATGACCCTTCAAATGCCAGCGAGGATTATGCAACATTCTCACAGAGCGAATATTTCGCAGGTGAAGTTTGGGAAGATGAGAAGGAGATCGCAGGCGAGATCATCCAGGATATGTATGATAATGGCGCAACAGAATTCGGTCTTCACGGATTCCCTTATGGATTATCAGCACAGATGGATGCAAGACTTGACGGCGCTAAGGCTAAGCTTGCTGAACTCGGAGTTGCAGAAGAGAACATTCATGAAGGTCTGTCATTTGACAAGGCAGCTGCAGCTGATGAACTCATCAGCTCATTCCCTACAATGAATGCCATTTTCTCATCAGTAGAAACAGTTTCTACTGTATACCAGCCACTTATTAATGCAGGCAAGAGCGGCGAGATTATGCTTAACTGCTATGACCCTAACGATGATGCTCTGGCAGCATTCCAGGATGGAACACTTTCATATGCTACAACAGGTACTTGTGCTGATTCTATGATCGCATTTGTTCTTCTGTACAATGCAATGACAGGCAACAGAATGACTCAGGATGACGGCAGCGCAGCTTCTATCAACATGAAGTATTTACTGTGCAAATCAGCAGATGATTTCCAGACAGCAATTGATAACTGCTCAGCAGATCATCCTGCATATACACTTGAAGAGCTTCAGCAGTTCATCGGCGCAGATGCATCATTCAATGATCTTAAGACATTTGCAGAGGCATTCTCACTCGAAGACATTCAGACACGTCACGCTGGCTGATAGAAATGTAAAGAAAATCACATGTGTATCTGTCGGAGGATTGCCTATTGAATTAGGATGTTAACAGATCATATGATTGGAGGTTGAAGGTGCCGCATCGTAATTCTTGCGGTGCGGCTGCCGGATATCTCACAGAGTTGTCTGAAAACTATTTGAAAGGTTAAGACCATGACTTTTAAAAGAATCGCGGGAAATACTTGGAAAACTTTAATATGGCCGGTAGCTATCTATGTTTTGTTTCTTGTATTATGCAAGATCTTCAGCCCTCAGGCGGCATTTGGCACATGGAAGAGTCTTGATGGTATCATCAAGCAGGCCATTTTATGTGCATTGATCGCAATGGCGATGGCATGCAATATGCTCAATGACAGATGGGACTTCTCAATGGGTATCATCTGCGTATGTACCAGCTTTATCGCGGCACCTATAGCTAAGGCTCTGTGTGCAGGCATGATATCTGAAAATGGCAAGACGACGGCGCCTTCATGGGTACTGGCTGGATTATGTATCGTGATATGCATGATCCTGTGTCTGATAAATGCAGCCTTGTACCTTATTATCAAGGTACCTGCGTTGGTTATCAGTATCGGCGTCATGCTGGTTTACGAGACACTGGTAAGAGTTGTTAATGGCGGAAGCGGAGCCAGACTCAGCGGCTTAAGTTATACACTCTTCGGCAGGTCACCATGGATATACATTATTGCATTGATCGCATTTGTTATATTCTTCATAATCTATACATTTACCAAGTTTGGCTACAATGTAAGATCTCTGGGAAATAATCAGATCATTGCCAATAATATCGGCGTTAACGAGACGAAGAACGTAATCCTGAGTTATCTGCTGTGCGGCTTTATTCTCGGTATTGCTGCTGTTGTTAATGTAGGACTTAAGGGCAATATTGAGGCTTCATCTACATTTAATAACAATACTGGCATGATGTTCCAGGCATTTCCGGCTGTTTTTATCGGTCTGTATCTGTCAAGATATACTAACTTCACGATCGGTATCTTCATTGGTGCCTTCTGCATCAAGATGATGACCGCAGGCGTGCTGGCACTGGGACTTCCGTCAGCCGTTCAGGATATCGGCGTAGGTGCATTCCTGTTCTTCTTCATAGCACTTACGACTAACCAGGGACGTTTCCTTGATTGGAGCGCGAGAAAGGCCGCGATGAAGATGGCCAGGGCACAGGGACATTAGAATTAGCAGCGAATACCAGATGCAGCGTAATTTTATAGCCAGTTATCTGTTAATCAGCAGCGCTGAAAGTTGGAAGCAAATGTAGGCTGCAGTGGGTGGTGTTATAGTAAATTGGCGAAGTGCTGCAAATCAAAGTAGAGAGATTAAATCCTAATTAGCGGGACAGTTTCGGCTGCCCCGCTAAATTTGCGTCAGAAAGTCTTCTGTTGTGTTGACTGTTATGATCTGATTGACAATCACTGGAGAAAAAAATAGCACGTACAGACTGTACGTGCCATCCTTATGCGGATAACAGGAATCGAACCTGCACGGTCTCCCACCAGAACCTAAATCTGGCGCGTCTGCCAATTCCGCCATATCCGCTCAAATCTACGCAAGGATACCACAATTTCCAGATTATCTCAACAAATAAATAAAAAGAGACCTAAAATATTATTTTCCTATTTTCAAATAAACAACACATCGTGAACATAAAAATGTCACAAACGAGAATTAATCTATGGACAATTAATTAAGCAATATAAGCAATATGAAATAAAGTATTGCAGAAGGAGGCCTATATGAAAAGGACATTTACAAAAAAGAAATTAGGTATCACTCTTGGAGCAGTTGCTGTTGCAGCAGCACTTACAGGAGTCATGATAATTCCGGCAGCCGCCGCAGATACAGATTCTAATGCATCACTGCTCACACTTGCTGCATCAGCTGATGACAGTACAGCGACAGCTACATCAGGATATGTTCTGACAGATGTTTCAGACGTTGTATCAAGCGCACTGCCATCAGTTGTTTCAATCACATCAAGAACAGCGATTGAAAATTATTATCAGAATTATGGCGGAAGCGGAATCGAAGGATTCTGGGAGTACTTCTTCGGAGGCAGCGATGGCGGCCGTGGATACGGACAGGAGTCACCAAATGGTTCATACGGAGATAATTACTCAGATGATTCAAGCGATGGTTCAAGTGACGGATCAACCAACGATTCCAGTGACAGCTCATCAGATGATCATTCAAATGAAGTCGACAGCAGCTATGGATCAGGAACAATTATTTCTAAGACGGATTCAGAGGTTCTGATTCTTACAAGCTATCACGTAGTTGAAGATGGTTCTTCACTTTATGTAACATTTAACGATAATACTAACGCCGAAGCAACCGTTAAATCGGCTGATGAAGCTAAGGATATCGCGATTGTATCTGTACCAACTGAAAACATCGAAGCAGATACACTTAATAACATCTCAGCTGCAACAATTGCAACAGAAGCCCCTGAAGTCGGTGAGGGCGTAATTGTAATCGGTAATGCGCTTGGCTACGGAATCAGTGTTACAACTGGTATCGTCAGTGCGGTAGATCGTGAGATCACAGTTGAGGGCAAGACACTCTCAGTAATTCAGACAGATGCAGCAATCAACAGTGGTAACTCTGGCGGATGCATGCTTAACTCTAAGGGCGAGATCATCGGTATCAGCGAGGCTAAGATCACATCTTCAACAGTTGAGGGTATGTGCTATGCAATCCCAGTTGTTAATAACCTTGATCTGATCCAGGAGCTTGTAACTACTGACGGAACTATCAACAGTGATGAAGAGGCAGCTGCAAATGCTGGATACCTGGGAATCTATGGTAGAGATGTATCATCAGACATTGCATCAGGCTATGGAATGCCTAATGGCATCTATGTTGCAGAAACAGTTAATGGCGGTGGAGCAGCAAATGCTGGCATCTACTCAGGCGATATCATCACAGCAATTAACGGAACTGAGGTTTCATCAATGTCTGAGCTTCAGACACAGCTGGCTAATTACCAGGCAGGTGAAACAGTAACAATTACTCTCCAGAGACTTACTAATGGCGAGTATCAGAGCACAACAGTTGATGTAACACTTACAAATAAGATCAGCTGATAACATAAAATATTTGGTTTTCGCGAGGAACAGGAGCCTTATTCACAGTTCGTGAGTAGGGCTCTTGTTCTATAAAACATTCGTAAAAAAGTATTGCACATGTTTATAGTATGTGTTATAGTACGACTAGCACAAATAGTGCAGATTAACGAACCTACTTGATGCAAATTAAGTTGTTGATCAGATCGTTCGGGGTCTGCATAGAACTGTGCGGCAGCCGCTTCATTTACAATGATGATGGCGGATTTGCCCATACAGGTAATGTGCGGAAAATTAGAAATTAACACGCAGGGTGGTGATAATATGAATATTAATAAATTTACCAGAAATGCAATGGAAGCAATTGAGAACTGTCAGAAGCTGGCCAATAATTATGGCAACCCTCAGATAGATTGTGAGCATTTGCTGTATAGCATGCTTGAGCTGGAGGACAGCCTGGTTAAGAAGCTCCTGCAGAAAATGGAGATAGAGCCAGAGGACTTCAAGTCATCAGTTATGGATCTGATCCAGAAGAAGCCTAAGGTTCAGGGCGGTCAGCAGAGTGTCAGTGCAGCATTAAATGATGTACTTATAAATGCTGAGGATGAAGCCAAGGCCATGGGCGATGAATACGTATCTGTTGAACATCTTGTTCTGTGCATGATGAAGAAGGGCAGCAAGGAAGTTAAGGAACTGTTTAAGAGATATGGCATTACGAGGGAGACATTTCTTAAGGCATTGGCTCCTATCAGAGGCAATCAGAGGATTACGACTGATAATCCTGAGGCCACATATGAAGCACTTGAGAAGTATGGTCAGGATCTGGTTCAGAAGGCAAGAGAACAGAAGCTGGATCCTGTTATCGGCAGGGACAGCGAGATAAGAAATACGATCCGTATCCTGTCCAGAAAGTCTAAGAATAACCCGGTTCTTATCGGTGAGCCTGGTGTAGGTAAGACAGCCGTAGTAGAAGGTCTGGCTCAGCGAATTGTTAAAGGAGATGTGCCGGAAGGCCTGAAGGATAAGACTATATTCAGCCTGGATATGGGCTCGCTGGTTGCAGGTGCCAAGTACAGAGGCGAGTTCGAGGAGAGACTTAAGGCTGTACTTCAGGAAGTTAAGGAAAGCGATGGACATATTATTCTGTTTATCGATGAAATCCATACAATCGTAGGTGCGGGAGCATCAGAGGGCTCTATGGATGCTGGCAATATGTTGAAGCCTATGCTGGCCAGGGGCGAGCTTCATTGTATCGGTGCAACAACGCTTGACGAGTATAGAAAATATATCGAGAAGGATAAGGCTCTTGAGAGAAGATTCCAGCCTGTCATGGTAAACGAACCATCGGTAGAAGACACCATTTCCATCTTAAGAGGTATCAAGGAGAGATATGAGAACTTCCATGGCGTTAAGATAACAGACTCGGCCCTGGTTAATGCAGCTGTTTTATCTGACAGATATATTACGGACAGGTTCCTGCCTGATAAGGCTATCGACCTGGTGGATGAGGCCTGTGCTCTCATTAAGACAGAGATGGATTCTATGCCGACCGAGGTTGATGAATTAAGAAGAAAGGTTATGCAGCTTGAGATTGAGGAGAATGCACTGCAGAAGGAGACTGACAAGCTGAGCAAGGAAAGGCTGGAAGAGCTGCGTAAGGAGCTGGCAGAGCTTAGGGACGAATACAAGGCCAAGGTAGCTCAGTGGGAGAATGAGAAGAGCTCAGTAGAGAAGCTCTCAGCATTGCGTGCCAAGATCGAAGATATCAATAATCAGATTGAGATAGCAGAGAGAAATTATGACCTGGACAAATTAAGCCAGTTAAAATATGGCGAATTGCCGCAGGCGGTTAAGGAACTGGAGGATGCAGAGGCTAAGGCAAATGCTGAGGACTTATCCCTCGTTCGTCAGGCAGTAACTGAGGAAGAGATTGCCAGAATCGTTTCGAGATGGACAGGAATACCGGTAGCCAAATTAAATGAAACTGAGAGAAATAAGATCTTAGGTTTGTCAGAGATTCTTCATAAGAGAGTAATCGGCCAGAACGATGCGGTTGATAAAGTCGTTGATGCAATCTGGAGAAGCAAGGCTGGTATTAAGGAACCTGGAAGGCCGATAGGATCATTTATGTTCATGGGACCAACTGGTGTAGGTAAGACCGAGCTGGCCAAGGCATTGGCGGAGGCATTGTTTGATGATGAGAATAATATAGTCCGTATTGATATGTCTGAGTATATGGAGAAGCATTCTGTATCAAGACTTATCGGAGCGCCTCCGGGATATGTAGGATATGATGAGGGCGGACAGCTGACTGAAGCAGTAAGAAGACACCCGTATTCGGTAGTTCTTTTTGATGAGGTTGAGAAGGCTCATCCAGATGTATTTAACGTAATGCTGCAGGTTCTTGATGATGGCCGAATCACAGACTCTCAGGGAAGAACAGTAGACTTCAAGAATACTATTATAATCATGACCTCTAACATTGGATCACAGTTTCTGTTAGATGGTATTGATGCAAATGGTAATATCACAGAGGCTGCATCGGCACAGGTAATGGAGCAGTTAAGAAGAAGCTTCAGACCAGAGTTCCTGAATAGGCTTGATGAGATTATTATGTTTAAGCCTCTTACCAAGGCTGATGTATCAAGCATCATCGATCTTCAGATGAAGGCTATCAATAAGCTTCTGGAAGAAAATGAGCTTCATATTGAGCTTACTGATGAGGCTCGTAAGCTGGCAGCCGACAGAAGCTTCGATCCGGCATATGGCGCAAGACCGCTTAAGAGATATCTGCAGAAGAATGTTACAACACTTGCTGCACGTATTATTCTTGAGGGTAACATTAAGCCAGAGGACACGATTGAGATATATGTAGATGACAATTCAGAGCTGGCTGCAAGAGTTGTGGAGCACTGACTTTAGACAGTGACTGTTTTATACGTTTGCAGTGAATTTCTTAGTCAAGTGTGTAAATTGGCTACTGTCGAGGTTCACAGCTCGCAGCAACCGAATAAAACTATGTAAAGAGAACGACCTGGTAATGTGTATTATTTATGCATTGCCGGGCCGTTTTTTCCTTTATGTTGACGAAAAAATCTCAGCGGTATAAAATCATTCTGCTATGAAAATAACTATTGATAATAAAAAAATAACCGGCATGGTTTCAGCTGCAGAATACATGCCGCTGATGCACAGATATCTTATAAGCCAGGCGCTGACGCCTGATCATGATTCTATAACTATTGCCAATGCTTCTACAGGGATAAGGGCGACATATACATGTCTGTCAGAGCTGGGGCTGCTTGATACGATTCAGACTAATTATGATGGAATAAATAAACTGGCCTGCGGCGAGAGTACACTTACATATAAGCTGATAATTCCGATTGCAGCGGCATTGGGCTGCAAATGTGAGATATTTATCGCACAGCATCTTATGGATCAGACCATGGCAGGCCTGTTCAAAATATTAAAAATTCATGGAATTCACCATGAAGTCACAGATAGCAATAAACTCAAAATATGGGGACGGCTTACGGCAGGTACATATATTCTGCCTAAGGGAGCTGATGCAGACCTGATTTCTGGTTTGCTATTTGCGCTGCCGCTTCTTAAGGAGAAGAGCAGCCTGATGATAGAAGGACAGCTGGAAGATAAAGAAGGTGTCATGATGACACTTAAGGTGCTGTCTGAGGCGGGCATTAACATATCATATCAGATAAATGAGCAGCAGGGCGCTCAGCCGGCAGGAAAGGGCGGCTTCATAGGAGCATCCTTTAAGATTCCAGGCAGTCAGACCTATAATATGCCGTCGACTCCGTGGATTGAAGGTGACTGGACCAGCGCGGCATATCTGCTGGTGGCAGGCGCAGTGGGAGGAGGACCTGTGGTGCTCTCAGGCCTTAACATGCTTTCGTCTCAGAAGGAACGGGTGATCATTGATATTCTTAAGGCAGCAGGCGCTCATATCGAATATGGAATGAATCCTCCGGATGGCAATGAACAGAATTTCTTTACTAATCTGCGAGGAAAAAATGTCAACGGAATATTGTATAATGTTAAACCTTCGGAGGCTGAATACATAAAAGTAACAGGACGCCATACTAATAATGCCAGCCAGGTTGCGCTTTTTAGGGAAAAGCTTAATCCCCTGGACATAGATGCCAGGGACATTCCTAAGCTGATACCGGCATTGGCGCTTCTGGCCAGTGCTGCAGATGGCACTTCGTGTATCAGAAATGCATTTGCCGCTGATGAGGAAGAACGTCAAAACGTAACGGGTGATGTTCTGGCAAATGCTGAGGATGCCACTGCATTGCATGAGGAATCTCACTATAGCAGCGCGGCCCGCACGGTGATAGAGACCCTTGAAAATATGGGCATAATGGTCTGGGAATCGGAAGGCAATATGTATATAGAAGGTGATCCCGGGGATGAGCCCTTATCAGGCGGCTATGTAGATGGCGGCAGGAACAGTCAGGTGATCATGATGGAATGCGCTGCATCATGCATTTGCCGGAGAGCAGTGTCTATATATGGAGCGGAATATATAGAAAAGGCAGACCCGTCCTTCTTCGAAAGAATTCAGATTCTTCAAGTTGAGGACGAGTGGTAAAACCTCTTTAAAAAAAGCTCTAAATCTATTATAGTAGACGTGGTTTATTATACAAAGGCATAAAAAAGACGGTGGCCGGAGCTGAATATATGGATATTTTTGAATATGCTCATCAAAATAGAATAAAAAAGGAAGCCCCGTTGGCCTCAAGGCTGCGGCCTGAGACATTAGAGGAGTTTGTAGGGCAGAGACATATCTTATCTGAAGGAAGCCATCTGTACAGATCTATTAAGGCTGACAGATTGTCATCGGTTATTTTCTATGGTCCCAGCGGCACTGGCAAGACTACATTGGCCAGGGTAATCGCAAATGCAACTGCTGCGGATTTCAGACAGATTAATGCCACAGTGGCAGGCAAGAAGGATATGGTGGAGATCGTCGAGCAGGCGAAAACAAGTCTCGCGGCATATGGACGCAAGACTATTTTGTTCGTAGATGAGATTCACAGATTTAATAAGGCACAGCAGGATTATCTGCTTCCTTTTGTAGAAGACGGAACCGTAACGCTTATTGGTGCAACGACCGAGAATCCATATTTTGAGGTTAACGGGGCTCTGATATCCAGGTCAACTATATATGAATTAAAGCCTCTGGAGCATCAGGATATTTGCACGATCATTCACAGGGCTGTATATGATAAAGAGAAGGGAATGGGCGCATATGGCGCAGTGATTGATGCTGATGCGGCAGATTTTCTGGCAGATTTCTCCGGAGGAGATGCAAGGATTGCGTTAAATGCCATTGAGCTGGCCATTCTTACCACACCGCCATCTGATGTGAGCGGCATAGCTAAGGAATCAGGAGGTCAGTACGATAAGGGCGCGACAGCCATTCATCTGACGATTGATGTTATCGCGGAATGCATACAGAAGAAGAATCTGAGATATGATAAAGACGGCGATAACCATTATGATACGATTTCTGCTTTTATAAAAAGCATGAGAGGTTCTGATCCTGATGCGGCTATCTATTACCTGGCCAAGATGCTATATGCTGGGGAGGATGTGGATTTTATAGCCAGAAGAATCATGATTTGCGCAGCAGAGGATGTGGGCTGTGCAGATCCACGGGCTCTTCAGATCGCAGTAGCAGCGCAGCAGGCCGTTCATGTATTGGGAATGCCTGAGGCTCGTATACCGCTGGCGGAGGCTGTTATATATATAGCCGGGGCGCCTAAGAGTAATTCTGCCATCAATGCCATAGACAAGGCGATGGAGATTGTAAAGAATACGGACATAAGAGCAGTGCCGCCGCATTTGCAGGACGCGCATTATAGCGGAGCTGCCAAATTAGGGCATGGACTTGATTACAAATATGCTCATGCATATCCCGAACATTATGTTAAGCAGCAGTATTTGCCGGATGAGATTGTAAATGAACAATTTTATTATCCTGGCGTACTGGGATACGAGAAAAATATGAAAGACAGGCTGGAGCGCCTGAAAAACCGAAATGAGTAGTTTACTTTACGAAGCACTTATGCTGGGCCGCAACAAGAAGATAGAAAATGAGGAATTTCTTGTTGCGACAGGCAAGAAGGGAATAGCTTCATTTAGTACAATTGAAGAATGTGTCATAATTTCAGATGTTGTATCTGACGGCGAATATTGTATACATTTGCATCAGGATGTACAGGGATATATGGAGATAGAGCCGTTCTGTGGTGATAATTTCATAACATTTGACAAGAGGATAATTACTTCTGAGGAATTCTCTGACCGCCAGTTCGAGTTCAGATTCACTGTATTATCAGGTAAGCTTCATAACGGCAGAAATTATACTAATATCGTATTCAAGTCATCGGGACAGCGGGTTGAGCTGCCTGTGGTGATAGATAACAAGATCATGATCAGGCTGTCTGATGTTAATCCAAAGGAGAAGCTCTTTCAGCTTCAGAGGGAGTATCTGGATCTTCAGATGGGTAAGATTGAGTTGGGACAATGGGAACAGGAGAGCCTCAATCTTTTAAGCGATATCCCTGGTGACGGCGGCAATTCATTATGCATGATGCTGTTTAGGGCTCATGTCCATATAACAATGAAGGACTATGGACCTGCCAAAAATTATATTGAATACGTTGCGACACAGATTCCTAAGCTCGAAAATAAAAATTATGTACTCAGATGTTATTTTATATATCTGGCCAGCCTGTATGATGAGATGCCTGGCGTTATTAATTGCGTGACTTATAAGGAACACTGGACGGATGAGCAGCGTTTAAGCGAGACTGCTGAGATTAAACCAGAGCTAAGCACCGCGAGAGGTAATAATATCGTGGACATGGGTGCTCTTCAGAAGGTCTACAGCTTCTTACAGAAAGCGCCGGATTGGAAGATATTGTGGATCGTATCCAATATGGATCCTAATTATCGCAACAATTATCAGAAGAGGCTTGATGACATGCAGAGCCTGTTTTATCAGGGCAGGATGTCGAGCCCTATAATGTATATAGAGGCACTGAGAATATATAAAAAGCATCCGGAGCTTATGAGACAGGTGGGAGTATTCGAGATACAGGTGCTTAATTTTGCTGCAAAAAATGATTTTCTGTCATCGGAGATTGCCGAAAGGACTGCCCAGCTCATATCAAATAATGACTGTGATCTGGGTAACGAAGCAGCGAAGAAGATTGCTGTAAATATGCTGCAGTTTTCATATGAAAAATATCTGGGCAGCAGTATTTTAGGCGCCCTGTGCAAGATGCTCATTCAGTCTGACTGCAGAGCGCCGCTTTATCATATATATTTTGCCAGAGCGGTGAAGGCCGGGCTGCAGGATGCAGATATATTCAATTATTACATTTATACTCTGGATCAGACTCAGATGGAGCCGATCCTGGGCGTTGTGCTGACATATTTTCTGGAGCATACAGAGCTCTTATATGAATATAAAGCATATATGTATGCCAATATCATAACCAATAAGGCGATTAATCAGGATTGCTACAGAGACAGCATCGAGGCGATAATAAAATTTGCCGAATACCAGGTATCACTGGGACAGAATAATGAATGCCTGGCCATTATATATAAGGATATTCTGGAAAATAACAGAATAACTAAGAATATGATAGCGAACTTCTTCGATGTAATATGTATCAAGGAGATTCTGTGCGACAACGATCGGATGCGCAGCGTCCTGGTATTTCATAAGGAATTGCAGGTATATCAGGAGAGCCTGATAAAAAACGGCAGGGCCTATGTGAAGATATATTCTCCGGAGGCATTGCTGCTGTTCAAGGATTTTGATGATAATGTTTATTATCACGTTCAATACAAGGTTAATCAGCTTATAGAAAGCAGAAGATATATAGACCTGTGCATTAAGGATGTTCCTATTAATAAGTACATGATGATAGGAGATACGCTGCCGCTCTTAAGAGCATACAAGCCGCCGGTAGAGATACTGGAGTTTTTTACATCGCATCAGCATAAGGGAGCTTTCAGAAAGAGCTACGAGCAGGAACTCATTAACGGCATGGTACTGTATTATTCCAAGAATTCTCAGGATGAGAAGGTCTATGATGAGCTGCTTAAGTTCAGCGAGTTTGATCTTACGGCCAAAACTCGCGGCGAACTCATAATGATCATGCTGAAGCGAGGCCGCATTGATAATGCTTATTATGAAGTGAAGAAATATGGCATAAATTGTCTGACGCCGCAGTCTCTGGCAGTGCTGGGACATGCTTATATTAATACCAGAGGTGATGAGGAGGATCCCGTACTTACGGCTATCTGCGAGGCAGGATATGGGGCAAATGGATTTGATGACCTGGTGTTTGGTTATATGTACAGGTACTATAATGGCAGACTCGATATCCTGATAAATATGTTTAGAGAGAGCAATGCATATAATAAGCCTGCGCATGCCATAGAGGAGCGTGTCCTTAATAAATCAATCCAGACAGGTGAACATCATGATATTGTGGCATATATTTATAAGCAGTTCCGTGAGGAAAATGGCGATGCGAAATTGTCCGCAAGATATATACATTTCAGGTCCCTTATGTATCTGGACGAGATACTGCAGCGAGGGATGAAATATGAAACTTCAGAGGATATGAGCTTCATAGACTTCATGGAAAATGACATGATGAATGGATATAATTTCGATGATGAGAGTGTCATAGCCTATCTTTTATACAGACAGAAGCTGGAATCACCGAATGCTAACCAGCTGAAAATAATTGAAAATAACCTGAAGAACCTCGTCCGAAAAGGCAAGATGCTGGAGGAATTCAAATATTACGGCAAATATTTTGCATTGCCATCAACGATGCTCAATACTATAATAATATCCGCGTTTTCGCAGGATGCAGATGCTGTGCCGCATATTACCTACGAGCTTATCAGTGCAGGGGATAGCATATGCGGAACAGAGGAGATGGAAGAGATATTCAGATTCTGCTATGTTAAGTATTTTACGCTGTTCTATGGCGACAAGGTCGTATTCTCTATGGATGGCCGGGACAATATGGAAGTAAAATATGAAGATCTGAATATCGTATATGATGGTTCTAAGTATTCAGAAATCGATAACATGCTCAGGTGTGTAAAACAGCATAACAGTGAGGAATTTAAGCAATGCGCAGCTGATTATTATGTAAAAGAGCGACTGATAGATGCGTTGTTTTAAAACGGGAAGATCGGATGGTTAAGAGAGGTTTAATAATAAGCATAGAATATTCGGACAGGTTCTGCCAGGCCTGCTATTATAGCGAAAGGCATGGAGGACCTGAGTCTATATTGATGGGCGCTGATGCAGTACGTTATCAGATGCCCTCTGTGCTGTGTTATGATCCCGAGACCGATGAGTGGACAGTAGGAAATGATGCCGTTCAGATGTCATCTAAGCCTGGAACGATGTTCTTCAATGAATTTATGCGAAATGTACGGATAGGCACATGTGCATTTGTCAATGGCAAGGAATATTCATACAAGAAGCTCATGGCGATATTTTTCGAAAAGATGCTTCAATTTATCCAGATCAGAACCTCTATGATGGTCATAAAGAGCATCACTGTCGCAATGAGAATCACAGATTATACCACTAAGGTTAATCTCGAAGAGATTTTCTCAATGCTGAATATTCCGCCGTCACAAATAAGGCTTATGAACCTGTCGGAAAGCTTCGGTCATTATGCCCTTAGTGAGTCAAATGAATCCTGGCAGAACGGAGCACTGCTGTTCGACTTCTGCGAGGAGGGCTTCTGGGTAAGACAGCTGAGTGTGATAGACAGGGCACAGAGGCCTCTTGTCTGTGTTCAGGAATATGACCTGTCATCAGACTTTTCAATAGGAAGACTGTCTAGTGATTCCCTCAGCGAGAGCATGGATAGGAATCTGGCTGATATATATAGAAACCTGACGTCATCCGGGGAGTGCGCAAATGTATATTTCACGGGAGAGGGCTTCGAAGATCCGTGGTTTGAGACTACCCTCAGTGTCATTTCCAGCAGTGTGAAGGCCTTCAGGGGTAATAATATATATGTCAAGGGTGCATGCTATGCAGGATATATGCATACAGAAGCACAAGAAGAGTATTATACACTCATTTGCCCTGGTATGACTAAGAGCGACATCTCGGTGCAGGCTCGTGAAAATGGTAAGATTGAGGATATTATATTGTCACCGGCGGCGCTTAACTGGTACGACGCGGGATATAGCGGGGATTTTATACTGGAAAATGAAACGGATCTGACATTTAAGATGACCTCGATACTGGATCAGAGCTGTCAATCAGTGAATATTGATCTGTCCGCGTTTCCTAAGCGCCCGACCAAGGCAACCAGAGTACAGGTGGATATTGAATATAATAATGAAAGCAAATGCACTATCACGGTTACAGATAAGGGATTTGGCGATTTCTATCGTGATGGAGGAACGGCTGCATTTAAGACGGTTAACCTGGAGGGAAAATTCTAACATATGCTTACAGCAACGAGACAATCTGCAATTGGATATTGGATCGAGCCGTTGAAGAAATATATTTATTCGCTCGAGGAACTTAATTTCTTTATATTCAATTATATACAAATGGTTTATAAGGATTTCTTCTGTGAGAATCTATTTGCCTATATTGAGCAGGAGCTGGGTCAGCCATATATGGCGCAGGATCTGAGACATATGGCTGAGGATGGGGCAAATGCAGAGGAATTCATAAAATATATATTAAATGCTTCATTCTATTACAACAGCAGGGAGCTGGCTGCTATTTCAAATATCGTGTCAGGCATTGATAACCTGGGCGAGGCTGAGAGGATGATGATCCAGGCGGAGGCCTTCTATCGGGCGGGCAATTATAATTCGGCTCTCAGATGCTGCACGGATATTCTGGAAAATATGAATAAAGACAAGCTGGATAACAGTTTCTATGCCAGGGCGGCTTATGCGGCAGGTAAGGCATATGCCAGGATGTTTATGCAGAAGAGTGCGGTGGCATATTTTGCTTATGCCTATGAGCTGTCACCAGAGCCTACATATTATAAGGCATGCATATATATGAGCATAATCTCCCATGATGATGAAGCATTGTTAGAATCAATCGTAAAATTCAAAATAAGTGATGATGCCCTTGATTCAATGCGCAAGAGAATTGAATCTCTGCAGCACGAGATAGAGAATTCAGAGGACATGCAGCTGTTCATGGAATCAATTGATTCAGAGGACATGCAGCTGCAGCTGGTGCAGCAGTGGAAGGCAGATTATTATAATATGCTGAAATAGAAGTGTAAAAAAATATATACAGGAGTAAGGATAGATGAAAGAATTAGCTAAGACATACAATCCGAAGGAAATCGAACAATCGATTTACGACAACTGGATTGCTCAGAAGTATTTTCATGCATCATGCGATGAATCAAAGAAACCATTTACAATAGTAATGCCGCCTCCGAATATTACGGGACAGCTTCATATGGGACATGCCCTTAATAATACTCTGCAGGATATCGTAATAAGACAGAAGAGAATGCAGGGCTATGATGCGTTATGGCAGCCAGGCTGCGATCATGCATCAATTGCAACAGAGGTTAAGATTATCGAAGCTCTGAAGAAGGAAGGCATCGATAAGCATGACCTGGGCCGTGAGAAGTTTCTTGAGCGTGCATGGCAGTGGAAGGAAGAATATGGCGGCAGGATCGTTAATCAGCTGAAGAAGCTGGGCTGCTCAGCTGACTGGGACAGAGAGAGATTTACCATGGATGAGGGGCTCTCAGATGCGGTCCTTGACGTATTCGTTAAGATGTATGACAAGGGTCTTATCTATAAGGGAACTAAGATCATAAATTGGTGTCCTAAATGCCAGACCACAGTATCCGATGCAGAGGTAGAACACAAGGATACGGCAGGTGCATTCTGGCATATTAATTATCCGATCAAGGGTGAAGACAGATTTATCGAAATCGCTACGACACGTCCTGAGACCATGCTGGGTGATACCGCAGTAGTTGTTCATCCTGATGATGACAGATATAAGGATCTGATCGGCAAGACAGCTATCCTTCCGATCGTTAACAGAGAACTTCCTATTATTGCAGATACTTATATTGATCTGGAAGTAGGTACCGGTGCCATGAAGGTTACACCTGCTCATGACCCTAACGACTTCGAATTGGGCAGACGCTATAATCTTGAGGAGATCTGCGTATTTACAGATGACGGTCATATCAATGAGAATGGCGGCAAATACGAAGGCATGACAACTGCAGAATGCAGAAAGCAGATCGTAGAAGATCTCAAGGAGCTGGGCCTTTTAGTTAAAGTAAAAGAGTATGAACACAGTGTAGGACATCATGACAGATGCGGCACGATCATAGAGCCTATGATCAAGCAGCAGTGGTTTGTTAAAATGGACGAGCTTATTAAGCCTGCCATAAAGGCTGTAGATGAGGGCGAGGTTAAGCTTATTCCTGCCAGAATGAGCAAGCTCTATCACAACTGGACAGATAATATCAGAGACTGGTGCATATCAAGACAGCTGTGGTGGGGACACAGAATCCCTGCATATTATTGCAGTGAGTGCGGTGAGATGGTTGTTGCCAAGCAAAAGCCTGACAGTTGCCCTAAGTGTGGCTGTACGCACATGAATCAGGATGAGGACTGCCTTGATACATGGTTCTCATCAGCACTGTGGCCATTCAGTACCCTGGGTTGGCCTAAGGATACACCGGAATTAAGACATTTCTATCCGACAAATCTCTTAATCACAGGATATGACATTATATTCTTCTGGGTTATCAGAATGATATTCTCAGGTTACGAGCAGATGGGTCAGAAGCCATTTGATGCAGTATTATTTACAGGACTTGTAAGAGATGATCAGGGACGTAAGATGAGCAAATCTCTCGGAAACGGCATTGATCCTCTGGAAGTAATAGACAAATATGGTGCGGATGCACTTAGATTTACACTGGTAACAGGCAATGCTCCAGGAAATGACATGAGATTTTACTGGGAGCGAGTTGAGGCTAATAGGAACTTTGCCAATAAGATCTGGAATGCATCACGTTTCATTCTCATGAACATGCCGGAGCAGGGCGTTGGCTGTCCGTCAGCCGATACGCTTGAGGATGCTGACAAGTGGATCTTATCTAAGGCTAACAAGCTGTCCAAGGTCGTTACAGAGAACATGGACAAATACGAGATCGGAATGGCAGCAGATAAATTGTATGAATTTATCTGGGAAGAATTCTGTGACTGGTATATCGAGATGGTTAAGCCTCGTCTGTATGGTGATGATGAGCAGAGCAAGACAGCTGCATTATATACACTTCAGACGGTGCTTATGACAGCGCTTAAGCTGCTGCATCCATATATGCCATTTGTTACAGAAGAAATCTATACAACGATACAGCCGTTGGCCAGCGATATCTATCCGGAAGAGTCTATTATGATCTCTGCATGGCCGGAATATAGTGAGGATAAAAACTACGATAAAGAAGAGACCGCAACAGAACTCATCAAGGAGGCTGTAAGAGGAATCAGAACTGTCCGTATAAATATGAACGTTCCTATTTCTAAGAAAGCCAGAGTATTCGTAGTTTCAGCCTCAGATGAGATTCGCGATGTATTTGAAAAGGGTAAGGTATTCTTCACATCACTGGCCAAGGCAAGCGATGTAACGGTTCAAAAAAATCTGGAAGGAATTTCAGAAGATGCCTTGTCAGTTCAGCTTGCAGATGCTACGATATACATCCCATTGGAAGAACTTGTTGATATAGATAAGGAAATAGAACGTCTCGAGAACGAGAAGGTAAGACTTCAAGGCGAGTTAAGACGTGTAGATGGTATGCTGTCTAATGAGAAATTCCTTTCTAAGGCACCTGAGGCCAAGGTTCAGGAAGAAAGAGACAAGAAGGATAAATATCTTAAGATGATGGAGCAGGTCGAAGGACAGCTCCTGAAGCTGAAAAAATAAAACATCAATTGAATTAAAACTGTTTGTTGCGTGCCGTGAACGTCGCTGTGCAGCTCCTGCTTGAAATCACCTCCGCGGATTGATTTTTCACAGGGCACTGTGTCTTCACGGCGCATGGTCAACACTGTTGAAACGATAAATAGATGAGGTTGACATGATTAATTTTGATGAAGCTATAAAGCAATTCCATCCTAGCTTAGAGATAAATGAAGTTGAACAGGCTGTGAAGAAGGAAAATTCTGTCGAAGACATAACAGATATTATGTTGGAGATCATGAATAAAGCAGCTAAGAAGGGCAAGTAAGGATGAAGTGTTATAAATGCGGAAGCTTTCTATATGATGGTGAATATTGCAGCACTTGCGGGGCTGATGTAACCGTTTACAGAGAAATCGTTTTAAAATCAAACGATTTTTATAATAGCGCCCTTGAGTATGCAAGAGACCGTAATCTTAGTAAGGCTATTGAACATCTTAAAATAAGCCTTAAGCTGTATAAGGGCAATATCAATGCTCATAATCTGCTGGGTCTGGCTTATTTCGAGACGGGTGAATATACCTTGGGCTTTGCTCATTGGGTCATCAGTAAAAATATTCAGGCCGAGAATAATCTGGCCAATACGTTTTTAAATCAGATCCAGGAAGATAAGGCTTACTTTGATGCGATAAATGCCAATATAGCCAAATACAACAAGGCTATCGGATATGTAGAGCAGGGAAGCTACGATCTGGCGGAGATTCAGCTTAAGAAATTGCTGAATGATAATACATGTCATATGGTAAGCGCATTTCAGCTGGCTGCATTACTTAAGATAAGAAAGAAGAAGTATGCAGCTGCCAGAAAAATTCTTAATCGTGCACAACTATTTGACGCAGGTAACCCCACGACGATTGCATATTCGACATTTGTAAACAGTCAGATCAAGGACGAAGAAAAGGATCTTACATCCGGAGAGCTGAAGACCAAGAGACAGCTGGAAAATATTGAAAATGATCAGCATTCACCGCTTTCGGGGGATGATGTTATCATACCTAAGTCGTCATACAAGGAGTATAATCCTACGACGGTTGCAGTTATCCAGATATTGGCAGGATTCCTGGTGGGCGCCGCATTGATATTCTTCATCGTAGTGCCGTCTAAGACTAATTCTGTAAGAACTGAAGCAGCCAAGGTACAGACTGAACTGGAATCTCAGATCGCTGAGCTTACAAAGGAAAAGGAACAGTTGGCAGTTCAGGTTAATAATAGCGGAGTGTCAGCAGCTGAGGTCGAAAGTACAGATTCGGCTTCCGAGAACACAGGCAGTCAGGATAACAGCGACAGCCAGACAGAGGATCAGAAGCTATTATCGAAGGCTTATGATGCATATCAGGACGGCGACATGGAGAAATGTGCAGACTATCTTCTTCAGATCAAGGATGCAGCCGCATTCAGTGATGAAGATAAGGAAACATATGACAGCATGAGCGATGCCCCTGAACAGGCGACGAATGACTGGTTTGAAGATGCGACAAGCAAGTTCGAAAGTAATGATTTCGAAGGCGCATTGGAGCAGTTTACGAAGGTATATACGGTATCTAATACCACCGGCGAGGCACTGTATTACATGGCATTGTGCTATTACAACCTGGATGATAATACAAATGCTGAGAAGTATTTCCAGGAATACATTGATACGTATCCTGAGGGAGACCATGTTAGCGAGTGCTATTATCTGTTAGACATTATAGGTTAAAAAGAAAATGCAGCTATCTGACAGACCATTTGCAAGATGAGATCTTGCCTGGCTTAGGATAGCTGCTGTAAATTATAATTCATACATAACAGGACGATTGTCCGATATGGCAAATGATATGGGATCGCCTATAGATATGACGGAAGCAGCGTTAGTAGCTTCCGTTATTTTTTTTACCAGCATATCTTTTAGACTGCACTCGACAGCCAGCTTATATGTGACCCTGGCATCATATATGGTATCTTCAAGAGGAATGTTCAGCTGATTTATTATATATTGAATCTTACCTGACAGATTATAGTCGCTGGTAATGCTGATCTCATTTCCAGTATATATAACAGATGACAGTCCGTCAGCCTCGGCCTGATTTATTCCAGCCTGTGCCGCCTCGGTATATGCTCTCAAGAGCCCTCCCGTTCCCAGCAGGATTCCGCCGAAGTATCTGGTTACAACTACCAGTGTATTGTGATAGCCCTGTCCTCTGATGACTTCTAAGATAGGCTTGCCGGCCGTTCCCTGAGGCTCCTTATCGTCAGAAAATCTCTGAGTTTCATTGGATTTTCCTAATACATAAGCATAGCAGTTATGACGCGCATCATAATGTTTTTTTCTGATTGCATCCAGATATTCATTAGCCTGTATCTCAGAATGAATCTCATAGACATTTGCTATAAATCTGGATTTTTTCTCTGTTATCTCTGCCTGAGCATGATCTAATATTACTTTTATCTCTTCCATGAGGGATATGTTAGCATTTTATGGGGGAGAGTACAATCACGGTATCCGAATAAGAACGAATTTCAGCGTTATTTTTGGCGCGCAGAATCAATAATCATGTTCTGCCTGAAATGCATAGAAATTAGTGATTTTTGACATACCTGTCATATTATTGTATAATTCACCAGACTGTGTGTAACGGTCAGCCTAAAAGGGTAATTGACGTTTGGAGGAAGAAATGAAACGTAGTTACGATGATTACTATAATGAACCACGCAGAAGGAAGGTTAAGCAGAAGACCGTAGGAGGAGCATTCCTTAAGGTGTTTTTGCTGTTCCTGCTGTCCGTATTCTGCATTCTTGTGAGCATTGTCGCAGGAGTCGGAATAGGATTCGTGGTATCAACACCGCAGATTTCTGTGGAGGATGTTAAGCCAAGCGAATACCCATCACGTATATTGGACAGAGATGGAAATGTAATGATTGAGCTTACTACTGCGGGATCCAACCGGCAGGAGGCGACCTCGGACGAGATCCCCGAGATGCTGAAAAATGCAGTAGTTGCGATTGAAGATGAACGTTTCTATGAACATAACGGAGTAGATATAAGAGGTATTGCCAGAGCTGTTATTGTTGATATAACAGAAGGCAAGGATGAAGGCGCAAGTACCATCACACAGCAGCTTATCAAAAATAATGTAATTGAAACCGGCGGATATGAGAGAAGTACAGGCTCATTGCTCCGAAGAAAAGTTCAGGAATGGGTCATGGCCTTAGAGCTTGAGAAGATCATGTCCAAGGAAGATATTCTTACAAATTATCTAAATACTATCTATCTGGGCAGCAACTGTAATGGCGTTAAAGCAGCAGCATCTTATTATTTTGGTAAGGATCTGTCAGAACTTACGTTGTCAGAATGCTCAGCCATCGTAGCTATAACCAAGAATCCATCGGCATATAACCCGTCATTGCACCCGGAGGCTAATCAGGAGAGAAGAGAGCTTGTTCTCGAAAATATGGTTAAGCTGGGCTATATCACTCAGAAAGAGTGTGATGAGGCTAAGGCAGATGATATTTACAGCCGAATGGTAGCTAATTCGTCAGAAGAGACCAGCATTTACTCATATTTTGAAGATGCGCTGATCTCAGATGTTCTCGAAGACCTGCAGACGGTCGGATATACATATAATCAGGCATATAATATGCTGTTCTCAGGCGGACTTACGATATATTCCACACAGGATACACAGATGCAGTCGATTATTGAGGAGGAAATCAATAATCAGGATAATTATCCGATGGAAACTACATATTCGATCAGCTGGGATCTGTCTGTTCAGCATTCCGACGGCAGTATGTCGTACTATTATCAGAGTCATATAACCAGGTATCATAGAGTGGATCTGGGAGATACAGATTACCGCTTGAACTTCTATTCTAAAGAGGAGGCCGATGCGGCAATCGAAGAATTCAAGGCTACTATATTAGAGGATGGCGACCGTATTACATATGAGGACGTTACATATACGCTTCAGCCGCAGGTATCATTTACTCTGATGGATTACTCGACAGGACAGGTGTTGGCAGCAGTCGGCGGCAGAGGTGATAAGCAGCAGAATCTTTCACTTAACCGTGCAACTGACACGTTGCGTCAGCCTGGATCAACATTTAAGATTCTCGCAGCATTTGCACCTGCGATGAACTCCTATGGATATACACTGGCTTCTGTTCAGGATGACTCGCCATTTGAATATGATCCGAGTGAGGACGGTACGGAAGGCAAGAGTATCGAAAACTGGTGGGGTGACGAATACAGAGGTCTGAGTAATATACGAGACGGTATCCGGGATTCTATGAATATCATCGCTGCGAAGACCTTATACAGCATAGGTGGCGACGCAGCGGTTGAATACCTTAAGGCATTTGGCTTCAAGAATATTGACGAGGTGGAGGATGCCAATGTCGCTACGGCACTGGGAGGTATCACTAATGGTGTAACTAACCTGGAGCTGTGCGCGGCATATTCTGCTATAGCTAATCAGGGCACGTATATCGAGCCTACACTGTATACGCAGGTTGTTGCCCGAGATGGCACTATAGTGCTTGATGCTAATCAGGAGACGAATCAGGTTATCAGACCTACAGTAGCTGCGCTTCTTACAGATGCTATGGAAGATGTTGTTACCGAGGGAACAGGAACCAAGTGTGCGCTGGATAATACACCTCTCGCAGGCAAGACGGGTACAACCTCTAATGATTATGACCTGTGGTTCGCAGGATATATTCCAAATGGACTGTGCGGAACTATCTGGGCAGGATATGATGAAAATATATCTATAGATGAGGATGAATTCCATAAGGATCTCTATTCAACGATCATGAACAGAGTCGTAAATGAATGTGGATACTCAGGCGGATCATTTACGATGCCGGATGGAATCGTGCAGGTACAGATCTGCCGCAAATCGGGACTTCTCCCTATAGATGGTCTGTGTGCATATAATCCAAATGGCACAGGTGTATATACCGAGTACTTTGAAGAAGGAACAGAGCCTACGAGCTATTGTGAAACTCATACAACTGCTTATGTATGCTCGGAGACCGGATTACTGGCAAATGAATACTGTCCTGGATATTATCAGGTATGCATTATAAGGCCTGATGACATCAGGGGCGGCAGCGCTAAGGGATATACGTTGGATTCATACTATGCTTATCCTTATGCATATTGCGAGGTCCATAATGCTGAAACAGCGGAAGAAGAGACCTCGGAGACGAGTGAAGAGGAGACAAGCACAGATGACACGGGCGGAGATAATCCAGAGGGTCCACCTGATACAGAGCCGCCTGCAGATGGTAATATTTATTAATGATAAGCCTATGAGAACAATTATCAGATAATTAATGTAAAGACAGCTTCCCTGCTGTATTTCGAATATAGAAATACGGCAGGGAAGTTTTGCACAGAAAAAGTAAGTATTCAGGGTCTGGAGGAATTTCATAAACAATGAATTCGTGAAGATGTCTCTGAATGTTACCGAAGTGGGAAGAAAATGAAGCTCGCTATTTCCAATACATGCTGGAACAGAAAATATGATGAAGAAATGTATCAATTTCTAAGGGATCATGGATATGCTCTTGAGACTGTTCCTGACCGGATATTTGAGTGGCAGGAAAGCAAAATAAGTGACAGAATGATAAGCCCTTATGAAAAATATGATGATGCACAGATCTGGTACAGGATAGTTTATTCTCAGTACCGGATTAATGTCGCCTCCATGCATCTGATACTTCAAAATGAAGACGTCAATATGTTTGCCAGCGCAACCTACAGACGTTATCTGATGAATGTATTGGAAAGCGCAGTAAGATTTGCTGATCAGATCAAATGCCCTAATCTGTGCTTCGACTGTGTAAAAAACAGAAAAGTTCCTGACGGACTTCACCCGGAATCAGTGGCGAGAACCGCAGTTAATTTCTTTAGAAAAATCGCTGATTATGCGAAGGAATATAATATAACAATATCAATAGAGCCGCTGCCTGCGAGCCTTGGTGTGAATTTTATAACAGGGACATATCAGGCATTTGCCATGGCACGCAGAGTTAATAGGGAAAATTTCGCTGTAAATATAAATACGGGAACAATTTTCGAAAACAACGAGAATATGCAGCTGATTTTCAATCCGCAGAATATAAAATTGATAAAGCATATTCATCTGGCAGAGCCGGGGTTTAATTCCTTCAGACCTAGAAAGGAATATTTCGAAATGGCCAGGCTCCTTAATAAGTGTGAATATGACGGATATGTTTCTGCATGCATGACAGAGCATGATAATGTCAAGCAATTGCAAGGCGTGATGAATTATTTCAATAAGATTTTTAATAAACAATGACGAAGAGATTACTGATAGTAAGTCGGCATTTCTGGCCGGAAAATACAAAATTGAATGCCCTCTGTGAGGAATTGGTACAGAAAGACTATAGAATAGATGTCTTATGCGGCCAGCCCAGCGGTGATGACGGCAAATTCATGGCCGGATACAGTCACATGAAGGTCAAGAGAGAGATTCATGACAGACTTGACATTAGAAGGACATTTGACATAAGCAGAGGAAGCAGATCTAATGTCAACATTTTCATGAATTATATGATATTCCCAATTATGGGACTTATTCAGGCTAAGAAGCTGGCTCAGAATAAATATGATGCGATTCTTGTTTACCAGACATCGCCGGTTATGATGGCATGGCCGGCTCTTAGAATAGGTAAGGTCAAGAAAATCCCCGTATATGTATATATAAATGAATTGTGGCCACAGAGCCTATACCAGGTGCTTGATGTGCAGAGCAGTTTATTTAAGAAGATTCTCGATAAAATCTCTATGTCTGTATACAGAAGGGCTGATAAGCTTCTGGTGCCGTCTACCAGAATGCAGAAATATCTGATGGACAGGCTGGTGGTGACACGGGATCAGATTCCTATAGTACCTGTGCCGCCGGATTATTATTATGAAAATGAAGATAAAGATGAGGCACTATTAGAGCAGCTGGCAGGAAGCTTCAATATCGTAATTGCCGGAGACTTTAATGAGCAAATATCAGCGGATACCGTGATTCGGATTGCGCAGAGAATACGGAAAAACAACTATAAAAATATCAGATTTGTTGTCCTGGGCACGGGAGAGCTGATAAATGAAATGAAAATGAAGGCAGACAGGCAGAGTCTTCATGATTATTTTTATTTTGAAGGAAAGGTCGAGCCTGACGAACTGGGCAGATATTTATATGTGACAGATGTTTTACTTGCTGCGATCAGACCTTCGGATGAGCATGCAGCATATGCGCAGATGATCAATTACATGGCAGCAGGCAAACCCATCGTTGTTACGATGTTGGGTATGGTTAAGGAACTGCTGAGGGATGCAGAATGCGGATTTGCATCAGAACCGGATGACATAAATACACTGTATAATAATATAATGAAGCTGTATAAGATGCCACCTTCGGAGAGGGCTGCCATGGGCGAGAACGGAAGAAGATATCAGATGCAGCATAATTCGAGAAAATTAAATGCAGATATTATTGACGACATCATAAGCGGCAGCTCGTTGGAAGCATCAGACGAGGATTCTGGCATTCAGAGCCTGTGGGATGAGATGAACTAGGACATCAGAGTGACAAGACCAGAAATTAGGTGAAATTTCACAAAAAGATGTATATGTGTCACATAAATATCACAATTGATTGTTAACTTATCCATAGGTAAAAAATTATGTCGCGTACTGCGCCGCTGCGGCTCATGAGCAGATTCAGATTATGCTGTGCTGTCAGCTAAGGAATGCTGCCAGTGAGAGCAGACTGCGTATCTCCAGGCGCGAGAGATAATGTCTACAAGGAGAATAACATGGGTAGGCACGATGACCCAAATGTTGATGATAAATATAATAGCGAAAATGAAATTCCCAGATGGCGTCCCTGTACAGAGGAATCAGAGAAACCTAAGAAGAAAAGCATCAGTAAAGTCGGCATTGTAATTGCAATTCTGGCACTTGCAGCCAGCGCTGTTGGTATCTTACTGTGCTTTGTGGCAGACATCAGATCTGAACAGAAGGATTCTTCAGCTGCGACGGATACAGCGGCTTCTGAATCCACTGCCGATAGTGTCGAAGGAACGCTTGATCTGACGGACACGAGCACCTATGCGCAGGCCGATACCACGGCAGTAGAGATGACAACGGTGCTGGATGTATCTGACATGGTTAGCGAGGTTCTGCCTTCGGTTGTGTCCCTTACACCGAAGATTTCGGTAGGATATTATGGAATAAATGGATTCATTGATCCGAAGAATTTCAAACTATCGGATGACGCGTCAACGGATGAGAGCATGGACAGCAGTGGAAACCAGAGCAATGGTAATGAGTCAGGCACAGAGGTAGAGAAGGAGAAGGGCTCGGGCACAATCGTTGCACAGAATTCGACGGAGCTCTTGATTCTGACAAGCTATCATGTAGTTAGCGGAAGCTCTTCAATAGATGTAACATTCATTGATGACAGCAAGGTTAATGGCAAGATAAAGTCAGCCAATAAAGACCTGGATATCGCTGTTGTGTCAGTATCACTTGATGACATAGCTGAGGATACCATGAATCGTATAAGGATGGCCTCGCTGGCCACTGCAGAAGCAGAGGTGGGTGAAGGTGTAGTGGTTATAGGAAATGCCCTGGGCTACGGAATTAGTGTAACCACTGGAATTATCAGCGCCGTGGACAGGCAGATCACATTAAACGGAAATGTGCTGAATGTGATCCAGACGGATGCAGCAATTAATTCTGGAAACTCTGGTGGATGTATGCTAAATTCTAAGGGCGAAGTGATCGGCATAAACGAAGCCAAAATTAATATCAAAAACGTCGAAGGAATGGGATATGCCGTACCGGTGACCCAGAATCTTGATGAGATACAGGAACTTCTCAACGCAAAAGATGAATATAGTGAAGAAGAGACGAAGGAAAATTCTGATCAGACGGCTTATCTGGGCATTCGCGGAAGAGATGTGACAGAGGAGCTGGCAGACTATTATAATATGCCGGTTGGTGTATATGTGTCAGCGACGATAAGAGGAAGCGGAGCCAGTGATGCCGGCGTGACTGCAGGAGATATTATTGTAGGAATAAATGATATTCTGATCACCACAATGGAAGAGCTGGAACAGGAGCTTTCATATTTTAATGCAGGTGATACAGTAACACTGGTCATAAACAGACAGATAGGCGATTCTTATAGATGCATAACATTGGATGTGGTTCTGTCAGGCAGATAGTGCAAGTGAAAACGGTGAGAATATCAATAAAAAACCTCCTATGTTAAACTGAGAATGGTATTGCAAGCCAAACTCAAACACAGGAGGCGGTCTCAATGGAAGACAAAGGCTTATCACATATACGATGGAAATGCCAATATCATAATTATAAAAACTGGAAGAGAAAAGAGATAAAATGGATAATAATAGAATGGATGATGATACTAAAGAAAAGTTTTGCAGCATTTGCCATAGAAGCGAGAGAAACGCAGGGCAGATGCTTACATTACCTGGTGGAATGAGTATTTGCATGGATTGTCTGCAGCAGACGATGAACAACCTGGGAGGAGCGGATATTGATCCGAGCATCCTAGGGGGCTTTAATCCGTTTATGGGAATGCCGATACCAGGATTTCCTTTTAATACAGATACTCCTGATGATTATAATGAGGTTGATGATGGATGTCCGGAAGGAGGAGATTCAGAAGGTGAGGAATTGATAACAGCTGAAGAAAATGAGCCTGGTGAGACAGCTCAGGCGGCTGACGGTGAGTCGGAGACTTCAGATGCTGCAGCTGACACAACTTCTGAAAATGATGGCAAATGGAGTCCCAGCCAGAAGATAAACAGCGCCGGCAAGCATCCTGGCGTTCAGAGAACTCCTGAGGAAGAAGAAAAGCATCTCGCAGCCGAGAAAAAGGCAAATGAAAAACGCGAGGCCGCTAAAAATAAAAATAGAATGCCGAATATCAGCTTTATAAATCTGGCTGATTTCCAGAACGGATTCGGACGCAGGGCGCAGGTGAAGAAGAAGGCTCCGTCCGAAAGAAAGGGACCAATCGTAGATCCGGCGAAGATTCTTCCGCCGCATAAGCTGAAGGCCAAGCTGGACGAATACGTAGTTGGTCAGGAACAGGCTAAGAAAGCGATTTCGGTTGCAGTCTATAATCATTATAAGAGAATACTGGTTGGTGACAGATTTAAAGATGATGATATTGAGATAGAGAAGTCCAACATGCTGCTCATAGGACCGACCGGATGTGGTAAGACGTATATCGTTAAGACACTGGCCAGACTGTTGGATGTACCTCTGGCGATCACAGATGCCACATCACTTACAGAGGCCGGATATATCGGCGATGATATAGAATCTGTTTTGTCTAAGCTTCTGGCAACGGCAAATAATGATGTCGACAGGGCCGAGATCGGTATTGTATTCATTGATGAGATCGATAAGATCGCCAAAAAGAACAGCAACAGGGGCCGGGATGTGAGCGGAGAGTCAGTACAGCAGGGATTATTAAAGCTCCTTGAAGGTGCTGAGGTAGAAGTTCCGGTAGGCGCTTCATCTAAGAACGCGATGGTGCCGCTCACAACCATCAATACGAAGAATATACTATTTATCTGCGGCGGCGCATTCCCTGACCTTGAGGATATCATTAAGGAGAGAGTTAAGAAGAAAACTTCCATCGGATTCGGGGCAGAGCTTAAGGACAGCTATGAAGAAGATGAGGACATTCTCGATAAGGTAACAACTGAAGATCTCAGAAAATTCGGAATGATACCGGAATTCCTGGGACGTCTGCCTATCGTCTGCACACTGCAGAAGCTTTCGGATGAGATGCTGGTTAAGGTATTGAAGGAGCCTAAGAATGCTATTCTGAAGCAGTATCAGAAGCTCCTGGAGATGGATGAGGTTAAGCTTGAATTTGAAGATGATGCACTTCTTGCATTGACTAAACGTGCGGAGGAGAGAGGCACAGGTGCCAGGGGTCTCAGATCTATACTTGAAGAGATTATGCTGGATATTATGTTTGAGATTCCTAAGGACGACAGCATTGGCAAGGTTATAATTACCAAGGATTATATTGAAAATAATGGTGCACCGATAATCGAGATCAGGAGTAATGATAAACAGTCATGGACTGCGCAGATTCCGGCAGCAGATGAGAAATTAGCACTTGAAGACAGAGCAGTTGCAGCAAAAAATACTTTTATCTGTTGACAAAAGTTGATAGTGCGAGTAGAATACTCAACGTTGACTTGTGCATTTAGCTCAGCTGGATAGAGCGTCTGGCTACGGACCAGAAGGTCGGGGGTTCGAATCCTCTAATGCACGTAGATGAGGCTCTCCTGAGATATGGAGAGCCTTTTTATTATCTTATAGGAAATTCGTTCTTACAAGATAATAACGCTCCTATGCCGCTGAAGTGACCCGTCGTAGGCGGAGAATCCTGTAAGCAGGATTCGTTCTTGTTTGTCGTGATTATGTGAGCATGAAGTGTGCTACAATCTGATGTTAAACAGATGAAAGAGACCAGCGGATGCGCAGCAGGCGGGATTGCTCCATCGAAATAAAAATAAAATATGATTTATGAATTGATTGCTCCATGTCATTTTGGGCTGGAGTCTGTACTTAAAAATGAAATATATGACCTGGGATATAATATACTAAAGGTCGAGGATGGAAGGGTAATCTTCGAATGTGACGAGGAGGGAATTGCCAGAAGCAATATCTTCCTTCGTACCTGCGAGAGGATAATGATCAAAGCAGGCGCTTTTCATGCGGAGACATTTGACGAATTATTCGAAGGCATTAAGGCCATTGCCTGGGAACAGTTTATACCTGAGGACGGCCGCTTCTGGGTCAAGAAGGCTTCGTCAGTTAAATCCAAACTGTTTAGCCCATCCGACATACAGAGTATCGTCAAGAAGGCCATGGTCGAAAGACTTAAACGGTCGTATAACGTGCAATGGTTCCAAGAAACCGGAGCAGACTTCCCAATCAGGATATTTATACACAAGGACGAGGTCCTCGTAGGTATTGATACGTCGGGCGAGTCTCTGCATAAGCGAGGCTACAGAGCTATCGCCTCAGATGCTCCTATATCTGAGACTCTTGCGGCTGCACTTATCAAATTGACACCGTGGAACAAGAGCAGAATATTAGTCGATCCATTCTGTGGCAGCGGAACATTTTGCATAGAGGCAGCGATGATGGCGGCCAATATCGCGCCGGGAATCAGCAGAGAATTCATTTGCCAGGAATGGCCGCATCTGATATCTAATAAGACATGGTATAATGTCATCAGCGAGGCAAATGATCTCGTAAATACCGATATTGACACAGATATTCAGGGCTATGATATTGATAATAAGGTCATTAAGATCGCCAGACATAATGCTCAGGTGGCAGGTGTGGACAGCCTGATTCATTTTCAGCAGAGAGCGGTGAAGGATCTGAGCCATCCTAAAAAATATGGCTTTATAATAACCAATCCGCCTTATGGCGAACGACTGGAGGATGCGGCTACGTTGCCTGCCATCTACAGTGATTTTGGAAATCAATATAAAAAGCTTGACTCATGGTCAGCATTTTATATAACATCTTATGAAGACGCGCAGAGATATTTTGGCGCTGCAGCTACTAAAAACCGTAAAATCTACAATGGTATGATTAAGACATATTTTTATTCATATCTTGGACCGAAACCTAAAAAATGAAATATATAACTGCTTTTCTTACTTGCTTACTTGCTGTTGTTATAGGCGCAATGTTTGCGCTGAATATATTAGGCGTTACGAGTCCTGTCGTATATTACGCTCAGTTTGAAGATAAAATAGATTTCAACAAGACAGCGGCGACAGAGATAACCGAATATGATGAGGATTCAGATTCTCTCCCTTCTTACTATAATAGTGCGGATCACGGCAGAGTGAACCGCTCAAGGGATCAGGGAGAGTTAGGGGCATGCTGGGCATTTGCGGCAAATGCAGCACTGGAATGCAGACTGCTTCCTGATGAGCAGTGGGATTTCTCAGAGGATCATATGCTGTATAACAACGGCTTCAATGTAGGAAGCTCTGACGGCGGTGATTTTTATATGGCAGTCGCATATCTTGCTGCCTGGAAGGGACCAGTTGTAGAAGAGGAAGATCCATATAACGATGGATATTCTAATACGGATGCAACTGTGGTTAAGCATCTTCAGGAAGTGATGTTTCTTGAAGATGAAGATTTTGAGACCATCAAGGAAATGGTATACGAGTATGGTGCGGTCGAAAGCTCCATCCATATAGCGATAGACAGTGGTCAGTATATCGACGAGACATACTACAATAGATATAATTACAGCTATTGCTATGACGGCAGCGAGGATGCCAACCATGAGATTATAATCATCGGCTGGGATGACAGCTATTCTAAGGACAATTTCAATACCGGTGCCAGCAGCGACGGTGCATTTATATGCATGAACAGCTGGGGCTCAGAGTTCGGCAATTATGGCATTTTCTATGTCTCATATGATGATGTCTGGATTGGCAAATCTGCGGAAGTTTACACTGTAATAGAAAATAATGATAATTACGATAACATCTACCAAAATGACGAGTGCGGCTGGATCGGCAGAATGGGATATGACAGCTCTACAGCATATTTTGCCAATGTTTATACGGCGCAGGACAGTGAGGTGCTGAAGGCGGTTTCATTCTATGCAACCGATGTTAATTCTCAGTACAAGGTATATGTATGCACCGATTATGAGACGGAAGAGGATCTTCTGACAAATAGGAAGCTGTATGCTTATGGCACTCTGGATTATGCCGGCTACTATACAATTTCAATTGGCGGAGATGTGCTGCTTGCGACAGGTCAGAAATATGCTGTGATTGTCGAGATCAATACGCCTGGCAGCCTGCATCCGGTCGCAGTTGAGATGAGTGCAGGGGACAATAAGACGGCGACTATAAGCACGGCGGGCAAGGAGAGCTACATCAGCCTCGATGGAATATCGTGGTCATGTACACAGACAGACTCGAACTGTAATGTATGCCTTAAGGCATTTACCGATAATGTCGGATGATGCTGGTCGAGGTTATGACACATGTCGTAGTAAAACGCGGCAGGTGCCCGAATTGTGAAGAATCCTCCATAGGATGCGAGGATGGGTTCGAGTGGGCAAAACAGTTATAAAAGAAAGGCAAGTTGTATGAAGATAATAATGGCAACTTCTAATAAAGATAAGGTTAATGAGATCAGGCAAATGCTGGCTGGTACGGATATTGAGATTGTGTCATTAAAGGAAGCAGGCGTGTCAATCGACATAGATGAAAACGGGAGTTCATTTGATGAGAATGCGGCAATTAAGGCAAATGCTGTGCGTGACCTGACAGGGCAAATGGCGATTTCAGATGATTCGGGACTGGTAATTGATTACCTTAATGGCGCACCGGGCATTTATTCGTCCAGATTCATGGGCGAGGATACGCCGTATTCAGAAAAAAATGCAGCTATATTAGAGAAACTGCAGGGCGTTCCGGATGAACAGAGAAGTGCCAGATTCGTTTGTTCAATGGCAATTGCTTATCCTGACGGACATACTCAGACAGTACAGGGAATAATGGAAGGAAGGATAGCTCACGAGATAGCTGGAGAGGGTGGATTCGGATATGATCCGATATTCTATTTGCCAGAGAAGGGCTGCACCTCAGCACAGCTTACTGCGGCTGAGAAAAATGCGATAAGCCATAGAGGCAAGGCTTTGGAAAAACTCGTGAAGATACTCATGCAGTAAGACATTAAATAGCAGCACTTGACAGGCAATTAATATTTCTGTAACAAACAATGTAATAAATCTGGAATTTTCGATGATAACAGGAGAAATGACTGGCATGTGTGGTCACTATTTATTACAAATGTGTTGCAGAAATACAAAGATTCAATTAAATTGGGTCTATTTATCTCGACCAGGATGCGATTTTGTGGGTAATTGTTACAATTCAATCAGGCTTGCAGACGTGGTTTGAGGAGATTTTTAATTTTCGGGTATATTTCGTTTTTAATCTTAGGGCATTCATACTTGCATTTTTATGCCTTCCCATTTCTATTGACGTAGGACAAATGGGGGTGCTAAAATATGCCACAATAGAATATAAGTGAAGAGGAAAAGTCACAGACATTAAGAGCGTTTGTGACTTTATTTTTTTGTTCAAAAAATGGCAGAGGCAAGAAAATAACGCCTTATATAGTTAACGATGGCGGTGATTACTTGCTTGTCCTGCTGATACAGCGGATGAAAAAATTATAAAAATATACGAAAAAAGGAGACGAAAATATCATGAAGAAACTGATGACAACATTCGTGCTGCTTGCGGCATGTGCAGCGCTTACTGTTCCTGCATTTGCCCTTTCGAAAGGTGATAGCGGCGACGACGTTGTGAGATTACAGCAGGCACTTATAGAACAGGGCTATCTGACAGGTGATGCCGACGGACAGTATGGACCGTTAACGGAGGCAGCTGTTAAGACTTTTAGAGAGGCAAATGGCCTTCCGTCTGAAGGCGGTGCGGATGATGAGATGATGGCCATACTCTACGGAGAAACGATGGAGCCTGAGACAGAGCCAGCAGAGGATCTTTCAGAAGTTATAGGGATGGAGGAAGCGGCTGAGCCTCAGACATACTCATTGATGGTTCAGAAATACGAGACGGGTGAGATTAGGTCGGATGAACTGAGAACATGGCTTCAGGAAAATTACCTGTATAAGGCAGAACTCCTCGTAAAGGCAGGAATTGAAGCTATTAACAGTGAAGAGAAGAGAGCAGAAGTAGATATTGAATATCTTCCCGGAGAGCTGACGGAGGAAAGCCTTATAAATGAGGATGGAAGATACTATGTAAGCCTTGAAACGCTCACCCGGCTTGCATATGCCAGACTTAATATTCCGACTGAGGACTACAATGTAACTGATAACAGGCAGCTGTCTCTTGCGGCAGCTGCGCTTTCAGCAGATGACAGCGAAAAAGCAGCCCTTGATCTTCTGACATTTTTCATTGATGGAACAACAGGAAATGAAGCTGCGATGGAGGGAATCTTTGACGAGGATGTTAAGGAAAATGTGGAAGAAATCTCTGACGGAAATGTTGAGAAAAAGACAGAGACAATTTCAGATGGGGATATTAAGAAAAAAGCAGTAATGCTGTGCATGATAGCGGATGCTGCAACAAGGTATATGCTCTCATCTGAACAGATCATGATGCTCTCTGGCGCAGGTATTATAACAGGCATAAGAGACTATACCATTGAAAAGGACACGGATGTTGTGTTATCCGATCTTATAGCGGCAAACACAGGCATCGTAAAGAACATAAAAGTGGATGATTCAGAGGTTTTATATGATATCGACGGTTCGTATATTGCTTATTGCCATATAATACTTGATATAGCGGAGTTAAAAGCTTACGAAGAGGAAAATGATGTTGACTTTATGCTTCCTGATGAAAACCTTGATTTTGTGGCGGACATTGTTGTAACAATCGAATCCGAAGAGACGATGGGCACGGCCGAGATGGAGAACATGACAGTTATCACGAAGGATAATAAAAATGATGTGATAGCACAGATAACGTCACAGGTCACAGAAAACGTGACGACAGTAACGGAGTTAATGAAAAAACAGGAGACGGCGCAGGCAGACGAAACCACAACGGGAAGAGCCATTGACCGTGTGAATATGACAACAAATCCTGCACAGGAGACGGCAGCCCCACAGAGAGAGATTACGAAGGCAACAACGAACATCCAAGAAAAAATTACGGCGGCTCAGAGGGAAACAACTACTGTGCAGAAGGAGACAACAGCCCAGAGGGAGACCACAATCGAGCAGAAAGAAACAACAACGGCTCGGGAAGAAACCGCGACCGGGCAGAAAGAAACCCAGCCACAGACCCAGAAACAGACGGAGCCCGAAACACAAGGACAGACGGAGCATGAGACGCAACACCAGCCGGAGACCCCTACGGAGACACCTACAACCGCACATATTCATAGCTACGAGGTGGTAGAGAATGTTGCAGCAACATGTGAGAGTGACGGATATACTCTTTATAGATGCACGGGATGCGGGGACTCGTACACAGAGACATTATATGCAACGGGTCATAACTGGGTGGAAGTATCTCAGGGTTGGGTTGTAAATAGGGTTACCAAGGTAGAATGCAGATGGTGTGGAGCGCTGTTTGACACAGAGGCTGAATGGGGTATCCATTCAGATCTTACTGACCATGGCAACTATACATGGACAGATATTGAGGTTTCAAGAGAGCCTGTAAGTGATGATTTGGCCCAGACATGGACCTATGTAGGTGACCAGTGCAGCATCTGCGGCGCATGGAGATAAAAGAAAACAAAATATTACTCCTTAATAACAATAAGGAAGAGCTTTCAATAAAAGAGGGCTCTTCCTTTTTATATAGAGTAACGAAAAAGTCTTAATACAAACAAGGAGGAGGCTCATTATGAAAAAGAATAAGACTTTAAAGAAGCTGCTGGCACTTATAATGGCGGCAAGCATGGTCTTAAGTGCGTTTGCAGGTGTCTCGTTTGCGTCGGAGGCGCAGGAAGATATACAGACTGAAACGCAGACCGAAACGTCACTGGAGGAGGCGTCAGAGGATGCTACTGTGCTGTATGAAGAAACAGAAGACACAACTACTGAGACTGAAGAGGAGTACAGTGATGTGACGTCTGAGACCATATCACAGGTAAGTACTGAAAATCAGACAGAGCATGAGGAAGTAATCGAGACGCCAGAAGCCACTTCAGAGGAACCTTCAGGTGAGGAAAGCACTGAAGAAGAAATTCTCGTAAATTCCGAAGAAGAAACCTCTGGCGACGAGCAGATTACGTCAGAGGAGACTTCAGAGGAAGGAAGCAGCGAGGCGGGAAACCTGGAAGAAAAAATGCCGGAAGATGATAAGCTGACACAGCTTCAGGAAAAAATGAATACCCTGCCTGATATCGTACTGGACGGCTCTGCTTCAAGCGAGGAGGAAGAGCTTGAGCAGTACTATGCTGCAATGGAAATGGTCGACAGCATTCAGGCAGAAATCGACGAACTGACTGACGAAGAATATGATCAGTTGGATTTTACTAGATTTGCAGCCTATGCCACCATGGTTTATTCCATGTATCAGCCGATAAATAATATAGCGGTTGCGTCACTGGGCGGTGCATCGAATGAATTAGGCTCTTCGACGGTAACCGTTACGGTTGCGAGCGAGGTATGGCTGATACCGAATGTCGGATGTTGGGATTATTACTTCGAGCTGTCAAATGGCGCAGTTGCTTACTGCGGCGAAGCTCTGTCTACGCATCCGGGAACGGGCACTACAGTTTCAATCAGCGAATATACGGGAAGCAATGCAGAGCTTATGAAGAAAATCCTTTATTACGGATCTGATGGTGCGGGAGCTGTCCTTTCTTCGTCGCAGGTGGACAGGGCCAGAACGGGATTTGCATTAAGCTATGCATACAGCGGTGCGGATGTTGAACATGTATACAGTATGGGCGGCATCTCGGAGTATTCAGGCACAGGCGCCAGATTCGCCAGTCAGGTAAGCGGATATTCAGCAGTTCCTTCCAGCTATAAGCTCTATATGTGCTCATGCGGATCTGGATATCAGGTCCTTTTCTACCTGTCATACGAACCTGAGGGATATGTGACACTTACCAAGAGCACGTCATCGGACACATCGATACATCCTCTTACGGGAGCTGTTTATGGCATTTACTCAGATTCTTCATGTACCACCTGGAAGGGATATTTCATAACAGGTGCGGCTGGTACGGGCTATGTTGCCAAATGGACCACCAACAAAACAGATATTCCGTCGGCTGCAGGTGACTGTTATAACTATTATAACGGCTACTATTATTACGCTGACACGTATGACCAGACGATAACCCTTGATGAAGGAACCTACTATCTTCGTGAAGAAGCAGCACCTTCTGGTTATAAGAAAAACACTGGAACGTATCAGTTTGCGGTATCTGCTGGAAGCACGACGGCACTTACCTCAACTGCGACATCAATATTAAGTGATGAATTAAGTGACGGATATCTTTATATCCAGAAATCATCGGCAAATGCTGACATTTGCAAGGATAACAACCTGTATTCACTTAAGGGTGCAGAATATAAGGTATATAGCAGCACTTCGCTTGCTGAATCAAATCTTGTGGCAACACTTACTACTGATGAAAATGGAAAAACAGAGACCGTAAAGCTTGCTGAAGGCAGATATTATGTGGTGGAGAGCAAGGCATCACTTGGACATAGGCTGGATCCTGATGCAACAGCTCCGTACTATTATGCCGTTAACCTTACTGCATCGAACACTCAGGACAACCCATATGTATTAAAGTCAACGGATCCGATTGAAACCGACCCAATCAGAATCAGAGTCAGCAAGGATTCATCAGAGAATTACATGTATGCGCTGCCGCTTGCAGGTGCTATGTTTAAAATTTGCTACTATGATAACCTTGCCGGCGATCATTCGGGAACGCCTAAGAGGACATGGAAGATAACGACAAAGTTAGAATCAGCAACAGGCAAATATGCAACACAGTTAAGTGATGAGTACCTTACATCCGATTCGGATCCGTTATACTACGTTGATGGAGAAGCAAGGCTATTGCTGGGAACGTATACAATCGAGGAGATTAGACCTGCTGACGGCTACAGCCTGAAGGGCAGTATGTATTTCACAGGCGATGAGGCAGGCTCTGTGTCAACCGACGGCGGTATGCTGGTCAAGGTTATTGATTCTGACAACATCTTAAATCCTGTCCAGTCCAAGAACAGCATCAACGGATACAATACACCTGTAATAATAGATACAGAAGCATTGATAAACGGCATTCATTATGCCGATGCTGATATGCAAATGACAACGATAACCGACCGAGTATCCCTGTCGAATATAAATCCTGGCGGCACGTACAGACTTACGGGCACGTTGTACAATCAGGCAACTGGTGAGATCCTTATGACAAAGGTGGTGGACTTCACGGCCTCTGCTGAAAGTCAGACTGTTAACGTGGATTTTACTGTGGATACGGCCGCTTATATAGGTAAGCATCTTGTAGCTGGCGAGATACTGGAACAGTATGTAAACGGTACATGGTACAAAATGGGCGAGGAAATGGATCTTACTGTTAAAAAACAGATGGTTCATTTCCCTTCCGTCAGCACGATGTTAAAGGACAATGTGACAAACAGCAATATCGCGGAGGCTGGAAACGCAACCTTTGTTGACACTGTAACTTATACGGGACTTGTATCGGGCAGCACTTATACGTTGAATGGGAAGCTGCTTGATAAGGCAACGGGCGAGGTAGTCGCAACAAGCTCGTCTGCATTCGTGGCTGCGGCTTCCACATCCACAACAACCCTGTCGTTTAATTTCACGGCAGAGGAGAATCATACGTATGTGGCATACGAATATGTATCCTCAGATGGTTCGGTAATCGCGAAACATGAAAATATAAATGATGAATCGCAGACGGTATATGTGCCTTCTATAGATACTACATTAAAGGATACCGTGGATGAGGATAAGGATGCATATGCAACGGACGGGATCTCGCTTACGGATGTAGTAACATACAAGAATCTGATTGTGGGGAAGACATATACCGTTACAGGCATATTGTATGACAAGTCGACGGGAGAGACTGTTACCGATGATAATGGCAAGACCATCACGGCAACCACAAGATTTACGCCGGGACAATCAGATGGCAAGGTTGAGATTACATTTGTTTTCAGCGGAACGAGGCTGGCAGGCAGGTCAGTAGTTGCATTTGAAACTGTATCTTATAGGGGAATAGAGGTTGCGGTCCATGCAGACATTAATGATACCGATCAGACTGTGAACCTTCCGGCCATTAAGACGACGCTCACAGATCAAATAAACGGTGAACATGATGCTTTTGCAAATGAAACGGCAACGCTTGTTGATACGGTTTCTTATACAAACCTTCTTGCGGGAAGAGAATATAAGCTTTCAGGAGTTCTTATTGACAGGGCAACAGGATTGCCGGCACTTGATGATAACGGAAAAGAGATAACGTCAGAGGCATCATTTAAGGCGGAAAGCGCCGACGGTACGGTTAATGTTACGTTTACATTCAGCGGACAGAACCTTAAGGGGCATACGCTGGTAGCTTATGAAGAGCTTACGAGAAATGGTAAGACCGTGGCAGTACACAAGGAAATATCGGACGCAGAACAAACGGTATATATCCCTGAGATAAGCACTAATCTCAAGGATTCCATGGACAGCGACAATGACGCATTTGCAACGGATAACGTTGTGCTGACAGATACCGTTACTTACAGGAATTTTATTATAGGAAAGAGCTATAAGCTTGAAGCTAAGCTATATGATAAAGCAACGGGCGAGACGGCTAAGGATGACAATGGGCAAGAGATAACTGCCACAAGTGAATTTACGGCTGAAAATGCGGCCGGAAGCATAGATGTAACCTTTACATTCAGCGGAGTATCGCTGGCAGGAAAGACGGTAGTGGCATTTGAAGATCTTTATACCAATGGAAAGAAAGTGGCAACCCATTCGAACCTTGAGGACGAGGATCAGACTGTTTACATTCCGAAGATCAAGACTTCACTTGCGGATGTAACAGATGGCGCGAAGGATGCCTATGCGACTGGAGAGATTACACTGGTTGATACTGTTGCCTATGAAAACCTTATCATCGGTAAGGAATATAAGGTAACGGGAAAGCTGATGGATCAGTCCACAGGCGAGGCAATACTTGATGATAATGGAGAAGAGATAACATCCGAGACATCATTTACGGCTGAGAATGCAGACGGCAGTGTAGAAGTAACATTTAAGTTCAGCGGAGTATCGCTGGCAGGCAGATCGATTGTTGCATTTGAAGATCTGTACAAGGGCGAGAAGCAGCTGGCAGCTCATGCCGATATCAACGATAAAGCCCAGACAGTAGATATCCCTGAGATAAGAACCACACTTATGGATTCAGTCGACGCAGGCAAGGATGCATTTGCCGAGGGTGCGCCTGTAGTGCTTACGGATACCGTCACATATAAGAATCTCCATGTAGGGGAGACGTATACATTAACTGGCGTGCTTATTGACAAGGCAACAGGTGAGGCTGCACTCGACGATGATGGAAACGAGATAACTGCAGAGACGACATTTACCGCTGAAAGCAGTGAAGGCAGCGTTGACGTGGTATTTACGTTTAATGGAACGGGTCTTAAAGGTGAAACTGTGGTGGCATTTGAAGATCTGTACAGAGGCGCGAAACACCTTGCTGCACATGCAGAGATTGATGACGAGGAACAGTCGGTATACATTCCGAAGATCACGACAAGCCTTACTGATATTGCTGATGGCGGAAAGCATGTAGAAGCTACCGAAGAAGTAACACTTGTAGATACGATCACATACAAGAATCTTATTCCTGGAACCGAGTATACGGCCGTAGGCCTTCTGTATGACAAGTCAACGAACAGTCCTGCGACAGACGATAACGGTGATCAGATCACCTGCACTGTCAAGTTTACGGCTGAAGAGGCTGACGGAGCGATAGACCTTACATTTTCATTCCCGGCTGTAAGCATGAAAAATACGACCCTGGTAGCCGTCGAAAAGGTATACAGAGGAGAGAAACGTGTGGCCATCCATGCAGAAATTGAAGATTACGATCAGTCAGTATTTATACCTGAGATAGGTACGACACTTACGGAGAAAGAATCAGGCTTACATAATGCATACCCATACGAAGTCATTACTCTCACGGATACTGTGGAGTATAAGAACCTCATAGTTGGTCATACGTACACCATATCGGGTATATTAATGGATAAGGCGACAGGCGAGACATTTAAGGATGCAGAGGGAAATGAAATCACCGCTGTATCAGAATTTGTGCCCGAGGCAGCCGATGGAACCGCGAAAATAACATTTTTGATCGAGAATGTTCCGCAGACGGCCTTTGCGGCAGTGGCGGCTGAAACACTGTATGAAAACGGCAAGAAGATTGCAATTCACGCAGACGTTGACGATTATAATCAGACAGTATTTGTCTCGAAGCTCTCCACATCACTTGTTGGAACCAAGGATAACAAGCTTATAAGCGGACTCGGAACCATTACTCTTACGGATACCGTAGAGTATAAGGAACTGGATACAAATGTAGAATATACACTGACAGGTGAACTGATGGATAAGGAGACGGGCGAGGCATTTAAGGATAAGGATGGAAATGCCATTACATCAACCGTGACATTTACCCCGTCGGAGTCGGAAGGAAGTGTGAAAGTCGTCTTCACATTTGATGCATACGATGACATGCCAAGGGTTGCGGTAGCTTTTGAAACCCTGTATCTTGGTGAAACAGTGGCTGCAGATCATAAGGAGCTGGACGACGAGGCACAGACTGTAACATTTCTTAACCTTAAGACTAAGGCTGCATTTAAGAATGGCGGCAAGGAGGACTTTACAGATAAGAACCAGACAGTGGTGGATGAAATCACTTATGACAGACTGATGCCTGGAACATATACCATAGTAACATCACTTGTGAGCAAGGAAACCAGCAAGGCCATTACCACCGCGTCTAACGTAAGAGAACTTACGGATGCAGCGGGTACGGTGAAAATCGAACTGGATATTCCTGCAAATAAGATAACAGGCGATGCAGTAGTATTTGAGGAGTTCTATCTTCAGCTTGAAAATGGAGAAAAGATTCTCGTAGGTGAGCATAAGGATCTGAATGATGAAAATCAGACAATAACCTTCAGGACTCCTGAAAGGACACCTGAGACGGGCGATATAAATGGTACGGCTCCATATCTTGCATTGGGAATCATAGCACTCATGGCATTTCTGGTAGGAGGCATTATTCTGCTCAGAAAGAGACGAACAGACAGACAACAATAAAATAAAAGCAGGGCTGTCCCAAAGAGCAGCTCTGCAGTATAATCAGACAGAATTACGAGACAAAAGCAATAACTAAATTAACGAAGGGCGTTCCTTGAGGACGCCCATTCAAAGAGAAAATAAACCTTTTACTTCAGCCTGTAAAAAATGTCAGAAAATAAATTAAAAAAATGTTGACAAAAAAAGACTGATTGTATATAATCTGAATCGCGTCGTGAGAGACACAGCAAAACGGGGTGTGGCTCAGTTTGGCTAGAGCGCTTGATTTGGGATCAAGAGGCCGCAGGTTCGAATCCTGTCACCCCGATTATATTTTCTCATGAATGCCTGAGATGATTATTCATCTTGACTTGCGGGTGTAGTTCAATGGTAGAACACCAGCCTTCCAAGCTGGATACGTGGGTTCGATTCCCATCACCCGCTTTTGCTTTGTAAAAGCAGTTATAATGTGTCTGTAGCTCAGCTGGATAGAGCAACGGCCTTCTAAGCCGTGGGTCGGGGGTTCGAATCCCTTCAGGCACGTTGGGCGAGCAGAGTTGTAGCACGCTAAACTATATGGTGATATGGTGGATATGGCGCAGTTGGCTAGCGCGCCAGATTGTGGCTCTGGAGGCCAAGGGTTCGAGTCCCTTTATCCACCCTTTTCCTTTTAATTAGGGCTATCGCCAAGCGGTAAGGCACAGGACTTTGACTCCTGCATTCGCTGGTTCGAATCCAGCTAGCCCTGTTAATGATCCAGTTCGGGATTGTAGCTCAGGCGGTAGAGCACCTGACTTTTAATCAGGTTGTCGAGGGTTCGAGTCCCTCCAGTCTCATTTGTTGAATTTACGCGGAAATCCTTTAGTATCAAGGGTTTCCGCTATTTTTATACCAGCTGCAAAGCATATAAAAATGCATTAAAATGTGCCGGAATGTGGTCACAAATTAGGCACGGGTCACAAATGTGTCACACAAAAAATCCGCACTCGATAACCGGGGAAGTTATCAGGGGAGAGTGCGGATTGTTTTGACCTAACTTCTACTTAGGATTTCATACTGAATTCTTTTTGATTATATTCCAATCGTATTACATAGTCAAACGGGCGAGAAATGAAGTGTCTTCTTTGGACTCATCCAGATGCGCGTAAACGTTCATGACCATTGCAGGGCTGTTACCCATCAGCCGCGAGGTCATAAGCGGCGTTAACCCTGCATAGTAGCAGGTGCAGCAGAAGTTGTGACGGAAGGTGTACGGGCGCAGACCGTCAGTCATGTCAAGCTTACCTGTTCCGCCCAGCTGCAGATTGATTTCTTTTTTTATCCTGATCCACATATCGGATTTAACAGTCTTGCTCATCAGCTTACCGTTACAGTTAAACAGATAGAGTGATTTGAGGCTTTGTAGGTATGGCTTTAACTTCTGAATGTATTCCACGGACAACGGGATTTTTCTGATTTCATTTGTCTTGGTTGCCTTTACGTATGGAGTGTTTCCGTTATATCCTACAGCCCTACTTATCTTAACCGTGTTGGAAGTAAAGTCGAAGTCACAGGGCATCAGACCGAGGGCTTCCGCAGGACGCAGACCGAGATAGTATAGGGTATCAATATACATTCTGTCCGTCGGATCCAGGCAGCAGTTCCTTAATGCGGTCTTCTCTTCGGGTTTTAAAGCCCTTCCTTCGGCTGCCTTATATTTCGGCAGATCCAGCGAGTCGGCGGCATTCTTCGCCGTGATTCCGTCTCTTATTGCCGACTTCCAGATTTGTTTGAGTGTCAGCACGATTTGCTGGCAGACTCTCGGATGCTCTGCATTCTCGTTGATTACCTCTTGCAGCTCAATTGCCCTTATATTCCTGATCGGATAGCTGTACAGCTTCTCCATGTGCCGCAGTGCGTTTTCATACATCCTTTTTGTTGCGGCTTCTCTGGATGATTTGAATACGTCCAGCCATTTTTCAGAATATTGACCGAAAGATATGTCCAACGGTACGGCGCAGTCCGTGTACTGTTCCTGCATTTGAGCTTTCTTAAGTGCCAGCTCATTCTTCGAATTCGCATAAATCCATTTGCGGATTCTTTTTCCTTGGCTGTCCTTGCCAAGTGAGATCTGCTGTGAATACTTATATTTTTTCATCGAGTTCTTACCCCCATATTTTAATTATATTTTGGTAGCTGCCACTGTTGCGATATGCTATAATACGTCTGCAACAGTGGTATTCATTTTGCATTCCTATTAAATACTATATTGCATCAGGCGCTCAGAGCCTGATAGGCTGCCAGAGTTCTGCCATGCACTGGCCATAATGCAGTGACACAATTGAGCCTGAGCAGCCGCCCCCATTACACGAATCTG
>CAVARE010000048.1:0-19956 GCA_963591145.1 Anaerotignum sp.
ATTATCTCATCTGAACATGGCGCCGCATAGGGTACCAGCTATGAGACGTTTACTTTTATGAAATATTTTGAAGCTGTTTAAAAACGACACAGCGCCCACACGAATGCAGGCGCTGGTATTCAATCATTCTTATCACGCATTTGGTCTGAACCGGAACAATGACTCTGTAATAAAAGCTCTCATTTGAATCAGACCAGAACCGGCTCGCGTTTTTCGATTATCCTCCTAACCTCGCCTACACTTCTTTTTGATACCTGCGAGATCTGCTCCAAAGAAAACTTGTTTTCATACATACTCATGATAAATTTTTCTGTAGTTTCCTCAGTAGCCCTTTTAGCTCCTCGTAATTCTCCTCGCAATTCTCCTCGCAGTTCTCCTCGTTTTTCTGCTCTCTCTTCAATTCCGTCACTCAGATTACACATGGTTCTTACCTCCTCTCGGATCTCCTTATCAATCGGGATATTATATTCCTGCTCTATTATCTTAAGTTTCTCATGCTCTTTTAATTCACTGGACAGCAGCGTCGCTATCAGTCGGTGTAGCTCGTAATCTTCACCCCTCTCTGGGATTTCATTCGTGATCCCGATCATTACGATATTTAGCAGATCCAGATTACCCTTCCACTCCTGCGGCTTTAACAGTTCGTCCTTCGTCAAATGGATATGGCTCAGGCAGTTGTAATCCAGATTTATACTTACCCATATTAAGATATAGCGCCTGCACGGATGCAGGCGCTATCCATTCAAGAGTTCTCCGTAGGAGAACATTCCTTTAACTCAAACTAGAGCGAGTTCCTTTTCATCAATAACTGCACCAACTGCCTCTGCACTTGTTTCTGCAATCTCTGCAATTTGTTCCAATGTATAACCTCTTCGATACATGTTCAAAATAAACTTCTCGCTTGTTTCCTCTGTTGCCCTTTTAGTCGCCTTTTCTGCCGCTCTTTCTTCAATTCCGTCACTCAGATTACACATAACTTTCACATCCTTTCTGAATTCCTTATCAATCGGGATATTATATTCCTGCTCTATTATCTTAAGTTTCTCTTGCTCTTTTAATTCACTGGACAGCAGCGTCGCTATCAGCCGGTGCAGCTCGTAATCTTCACCCCGCTCCGGGATTTCATTCGTGATACCGATCATCACAATGTTCAGCAAGTCCAGATTACCCTTCCACTCGTGCGGCTTTAACAGCTCGTCCTTCATCAGATGGGTATGGCTCAGACAGTTGTAATCCGTCTCTATACTTATCAGGATTAAAGGATATAGCGCCCGCACGGATGCAGGCGCTAGTTGTTCAAATTACTCTGCAAATAGAACTCTCAACTAGCCTAAACAAGAGCGAGTTCACGTTCATCGATAATTTTTTCAATTTCATCAACACTTTTTTGAGTCGCCAGCGAAATCTGTTCCAGAGAGAATTCGTTTTTATACATGTTGAGAATAAATTTTTCAGTAGCCTTTTCTGATCCTCTAAGCTCACCTCTAAGCTCGCCTCTTAATTCTGCTCTTTTTTCGATTCCATCACTCAGATTACACATGGTTCTTACCTCCTCTCGGATCTCCTTATTAATCGGAATGTTGTATTCATGTTCTATTATCTCTAACTTCTCGTGTTCTTTTAATTCACTGGACAGCAGCGTCGCTATCAAGCGGTGCAGCTCGTAATCTTCACCCCGCTCCGGGATTTCATTCGTGATACCGATCATCACAATGTTCAGCAAGTCCAGATTACCCTTCCATTCATGCGGTTCCAGCAGCTCGTCTTTCGTCAGATGAATATGGCTCAGGCAGTTATATTCCATATTCATGCAAATCCAGATACTGAACACCTGCTTGATGCCATCATAGTTCGTATTTGTGAAGTCCCGTTCCTTCTGCGACGATACGATCCTGCTCACGTAGAAGATCGCGCGGTTTAATATTTCATACGTTGACGTCTCATCCTTCTGGCACTCGATGTTCACAATAATTTGTGACAGACCATTCTTCATACGGACGTAAAAGATAATGTCAAATCTGACCAGACCTTCGTTAATCTCCGCATTTTCCGTATTAAATCCGACTATCCGTTGTCCTGCTTCATCAGATTTACCAGCTTTGGTCGGCTCCGCCGCATCCGTCACATCAGTATCCGCCAAATCATTTGTTTTAAAGCTGGCGGCATTCTGACCTGCAGCACTCTCTTTTTCAGTTCGCCTCTCACCTGTTGGGTCCGAGCCCGCAGCTGCAGCTCTATTGGTCGCATTTGCCCTTTCTGCATTGGTCAGCCCGGGTTCGACGGGCACGATGTCTATCATCGGCTCGCCTTCGATATATGGCACCACGTCCTTAGGATCCATGCCTTTGAACTCATCAACCGTCCTGACCAAAATATGCGCCAATATTGACTTCTGCGACAACAGTCTCTTTACCCGTGCGTCATACTGCGCCTTGTCCCTCGCTGCGTTCACAGCATTTGCCATTTCTGTGTTCAAGCCCTCATCTCCTCCTGTTTACACATAGCAATCCCAGTGCTGCGCCTCTAGATAAATTGCTTACATCCGCAATCATCAAAAATCGCCGCACCAATCCCACTGAGGACTTCCCACTTCAATTTTATTATAAGCAAGCGCCCCCACGGAATCAACTTATTTTTCCACCTGCATCGCTGAGAATATTTGATTTCGTCACTAACAAAATTCATCTGTAGTATAGCACATTTTCTCTGATATTTCAAACGTATGTTCGTGCATTTTGGAAATTTTCTTGACGTTTTCTGTGAGGGGTTAAATGTTATTTTAATTTCTACTTTGCAACAGATAATTCTATACTCGTAGAAATTAGTGCCACATAGATTTATGGCCTATCTTTTTGCACGATAATGAAGCAGCTGATTGCCTGCCTGTGTAGAAAGTAAGGTCGTTCGGGATATTATATTCTTGCTCTTTTAATTCACTGGACAGCAGCGTCGCTATTAGCCGGTGCAGCTCGTCTTCTTCATCCCGCTCATGGGTCTCGTTTGTGATTCCGATCATCACAATGTTCAGCAAGTCCAGATTACCCTTCCATTCATGTGGCGTCAGCAATTCATCCTTCGTTATGATACCTCACATTTAACTGCGGGAAGGGCTACATTGCCGTAAGCGCTGGTATACCAGTTCGGGGCTCCGGTCACTTCTATCTTAAATGCTCTGGTGATGTGATCTACGGTGAGGTTGTATCCGATTTCGTCCTTTTTATATAAGCCAATGCTGACATAGAACATGCCTTTGGCAATCATATTCATGTCCATGGTGCAGGTGGCGGTGCAGCATTTGCCTGCCTCGACATGACTAAAGTCCATGGGCTCCGACCAGGAAGTTCCGAGACCCGCGTCAGTATCTGTCCTGAATGTCAGGCGCAGCTGAATATCCTTAACAGGCTTACGCACCTGCACGCTGAGCTTTAACTTAAGCGGCTCGCCTGGCTCGTAGACTGCAGTCACCTTACCAGGGAGTGTCAAGTGCTGCATACACAGTTCACCGGCGTCTGGGATGGTGTTATGCGGCAGCTTCGTAAGGTCGATGTCTACCTGATTTTCTCCCACTGCACGGTCCATATAAACTGCGATCGCATGCTCGACCTCACCGTCATAGATGACACGGCCATTTTCCAGCACGATGCAGCGATTGCACAGACGTCTGATGGTGTTCATGTTGTGGCTCACGTAGAGAACCGTGCGGCCTTCGACCTGAGCCGCCTCTCGCATCTTATCAATGCATTTGTGTTGAAATGCCATGTCGCCTACCGCCAGCACCTCGTCCATGATCATGATCTCACTCTTAAGATGAGCAGCCACCGCAAATGCCAGCTTCACAAACATACCCGATGAATACCGCTTCACCGGTGTGTCGATGAATTCACCGATCTCGGAAAATTCGATTATCCTGTCGATCTGGCTATCAATCTCGGCCTTCGTCATGCCTAGAATCGCGCCATTCATGTAGACATTTTCACGTCCCGTCATCTCGCGGTGAAATCCCGTGCCCACCTCCAGCATAGATGTAATGCGGCCGTAAATGTCAATCTCCCCCTCTGTAGGTGCAGTGATGCGGGAGAGAATCTTAAGGAGAGTGGATTTGCCGGCGCCATTGGCACCTATAATGCCCACGGCCTCGCCCTGCATGATCTGAAGGTCGATACCGTCAAGCGCCATGAATTTCTTGCCGATGAGCTCCTGCCTTACGCCGATGCGCACATTAGGATCCTCGCGGCCATGCTTTCTGGCCCACCAGGACTGCAGATCCTCCTGCAATGTACGACCGCCGATGGAGCCGAGGCGATACTGTTTCTTAAGACCTGAAATAATGATAGCCGGCTGAGGATGCGCTGACGAACGACCGATATTCATGCTTTCTGCCTCTGTATTCAGATCGGCCGAAAGACAATCCTGCGACGATTTACTATCCAAGATCTGGCTATTATTAGTATTGTTCATCTGTCTCAGTCTCCCCTTCCTCATACAGTATCAATGAACGTGCGCTCAACCTTGTTGAATACAAGTATGCTCAGCAAGCCGAATATGATGGTAAATGCTGCCGAAATCCCCAAGCTGACCGGCACTATCGTGCCCTGCCCCAGCACTGCATAACGGAACAGCTCCACTGGCGCCGTCACCGGATTTATCTCAACTATTGTGCGTATCCAGCCATCTGGCAGCTGCGACAGCGGATAGACGATAGGAGTGGCATACATCCACAGCGACACGCCGAAGGTCACAAGCACACTCAGGTCGCGGTATTTGGTGGTGACACTGGAGATCATAATGCCGCATTCCATGCCGATGAGACCGATCCAGATAAGGATTACTGGAAGCAGCAGCCAATATATCCAATGAGGGGTCACGATACCTGCGGTGCAGTAAATGACCAGCAGCACCAGCACCAGTATCATCGAGATTCCGAATCTGATGATCGCCGACAGCATATTAGAGATCGGCACAGTCAGTCGCGGGAAATATATTTTCCCGAATAGTCCTGCATTGCTGGTAAATGTACTGGCATTGTTGGTAAGGCATGACGAAAAAAGTCCCCATATGGCCGTGCCCGACAGATAAAATAAAATCTGCGGAATGCCATCCGTGGACAGTCTGGCGATATTGCCGAACAATATCACGTATACTATTGACGTAAGAAGTGGATTGATGAAAAGCCACAATGGACCCAGAATGGTCTGCTTGTAAGATACCGCGAACGACCTCTTCGTAAATAAGAGTATCAGGTCACGATATCTGTATACTTCCTTCAGGTTCAGATCGAACCATTTATGTGAAGCGCTGATGTGAGTGTGGATTTGATATGAGTTATCTTTCATGCATTGTTATCCTAATATACAGCTCCCGCGATCGCTGCCTGGTACAACATTTGCCAATTAACCATCCTAATAACGCTGAACATTCAGGCTGATTAATTGGTATAGTCATTTGCAGATTGCTGTACTAGTACAGTACCTTGGATAGGAACTCCTGCAACCTCGGATCCTTAGGATTCTCGAAGAATTCCTGAGGCGTATTCTCTTCCTTGATCTGGCCTTTATCGAAGAATATGACTCTACTTCCTACTTCCTTAGCAAATCCCATCTCGTGCGTTACTACGACCATGGTCATGCCATTTTTCGCAAGATCACGCATGATGTCCAGAACCTCACCTACCATCTCAGGATCCAAGGCTGATGTAGGCTCGTCGAACAGCATAACATCAGGATCCATAGCCAATGCTCTCGCAATAGCTATACGCTGCTTCTGTCCGCCTGACAGCTGTGCCGGATATACATCCGCCTTGTCCTCCAGGTGAACTACCTTAAGAAGCTCCATGGCCTTCTTCGTGGCCTCTTCCTTGCTTAATTTCTTAAGCTTCATGGGCGCGAGCATGATATTGCCCAGAACAGTCTTATGCGGAAATAGATTAAAATGCTGGAAAACCATGCCCATCTTCTGCCTGTGCAGGTTAATGTCGGCCTTCTTATCATTGATATCCTCGCCGTCGAAAAATATCTGTCCTGCGGTAGGCATCTCGAGGAGATTAAGGCTCCTTAAGAATGTAGACTTGCCGCTTCCTGAAGGTCCGATGATTACGACTACATCGCCCTTATTGATATCAATGTCTACTCCATCAATGGCCTTAACCGCACCATCGTTATAATATTTCTTCAGGTCTCTGACCCGGATTAATGCTTCACTCATAATTCTGACTCCACATGTTATTGTGATTATCGTATTTCAAATGCGTTCTATCGAATGCCGTGCCGGGACGGCGCAGCTGGCTTGCATTCACATTTTTTCTTAATTCCTAAGACCTGCGTCTCTCGCCCTTCCTCAGCTTCTTCTCAAGTACCTTGAGAATCTGCGTCAGGATTACTACGATCACGAGGTATACTACCGCAACAGCGATCAGCGGCATAAATGCCTCGAACGTACGTCCTCTGATCTTGTCACCTGCCTTGGTCAGATCCATTACTCCGACGTAGCCAGCGATAGATGTTTCCTTAATCAGTACGATGAATTCGTTAAATAATGTGGGCAGTACGACCTTAACTGCCTGCGGGATTATGATATGGATCATGGTCTGAACATAATTAAATCCCAGAGATCTGCCTGCCTCGAACTGTCCCTCATCAATAGACAGAATACCGCTTCTGAATATCTCAGCAACGTATGCCGCCGAATTAATACCAAATGCGATGACCGCAACCAGAACTCCATCCGTTACATTTACCAGTATAATAAAATACATGATCATCAGCTGTACTACTGCCGGTGTTCCCCTGATGACAGTAAGGAACAGGTTGCAGATAGCATTTGCAATCTTCAGGATAACATACGATATACCTCCCCGCTTCTTCATGGCGGCGGAATTCATATCGTAGGTCGACCTGACTGCTGCAATAATAAGGCCCAGAATTACGCCGATAATAAGAGCAAATATGGTGATAACCATGGTGTTGCCGAGACCTTCCAGCATCCACTTCCAGCGATCATCCTCTATGAAACATAAATTGAATTTTTCAGCTAATTCATTAAACCATTCAGCCATGTGTGACTCCCTCTGCAACTGCAATTGCTCATTCAATATTTGCTACGCGACGCGGTCATAAGCCTTCATTCGCCGAGCCGGGACGGCGCGGACGTCAGACTACAAACGCGTCGCGTAAACAATTATTTAGCAGCTTCTGTTGTCTCAGTCTCTTCTTCAGCATCAGAAGTGATGTATTTGTCAACGATCTCCTGGAACTTGCCTGAGTCCTTGAGCTTAGCAATAATTTCGTTAACTGCTGTAAGGAGTTCTTCGTTGTCCTTAGAGATGCATGCTGCATATTCTTCAACTACATATTCTGTATCAAGGATCTTAAGGCCTGTTGTTGATGCTACGAATGATTTAGCAGGCTCATTGTCGATAACTACGCAGCTTACCTTGCCTGACTTAAGTGCCTGTACTGCGTCAGCGCCTGTCTTGTACTGAACTACATGATCATCGCCATAATCATCGCTGCAGTAGATATCGCCTGTTGTATCCTGCTGAACGCCGATGATAACGTCCTCGCCTGCCAGATCGTCTACTGATTCGATAGCAGAGTCCTCTGGAACGATGATTGACTGGATGCCTGTAGCATATGAATCTGTGAAGTTAATGCTCTGAAGACGCTCTTCTGTAACTGTGATGCCTGCCAGGCCGATGTCGTATTTGCCTGACTGAACACCGCCGATGATTGAGCCGAATTCAACATCATTAACAACGAGCTCAAGGCCTAACTCATCTGCGATAGCCTGTGCGATCTCAATGTCGATGCCTGCGAAGTCGTCGCCTTCCTTGTATTCATATGGAGGGAACTCAGCATTTGTTGCCATATTGAGCTTGCCTTCCTGTACTGTCTTAACTGTTGTTGTCTCTTCTGATGCAAATGCTGTCATTGAAAATGCAAATGTTCCAGCCAATGCTAAAGAAATGATTGTTGATGCTATTCTTTTCATAATTTTTCTCCTTTTTTGATTCATTTATATTTGCAGCTGATCAGCTGCTTTTTATCTGATATGATTGCTAATGCATGTATCTGCCAGACGCATCCGCCATTAAGTTATCCTATAAAAAGCAGGATTGCAAGGCGAAATCCATTGAACGCGTCTCATTCATAATTTCGTAATTATATCATTATTTACGTCAATGGCAATATAGCATGCTAAAGTGTTAGCATATTATTTCTTGTTTTTCTCCTTATCTGCCGCCGCAAGCTGCGCAGACAGATCAATTCTGGTTCCCATGTCATCATTTTCCATGATTTCCTGGCTCTTCTCATTGTCATGCCATACGAACCATGCTGATACCATCAGCCAGAGATATACAGCAATTGGGATGAATATATTCCAGCTGTTTCTCTCACCCAGGAGCAGCCACTCCAAGATGAAGTCGGCTATACATGCCAGCAGCAGCGCAGGAACCAATATTCTGTTTCTGGTGGTTCTGTATTTCTTCCAGCCCTTCAGCAGTATACCGATGATCAGGAATAATACTATCGCCTTAACTATCGCCTTAGCTATCGGATATGCAGGTATGTAGAACCATATCTGCTCCTCCACCAGGGTAAATATGGCAACATTTATGAGTGTCCATGCCCAGGCGATAGGGCCCTTACGCGGCTTCTTTCTGATTCTTCTTATGATCGCCAGAATGATGGACAGTAAGATTTCAAATACGACCAGCGCCAGGAGCAGGAGGCTGATACCCATAACGTCCTGGATCGTAATATAGCTCTTGAAGGAATTCTCATGCAGCATCGCCGCTGTCGGAGAGTATTCCACGTTAGCATATGAGAATATCGATGATGTATACGTGCTGGTCTCCTCGTCCTGCACTACCTTACCATACTCTATCAGAATCTCATACAGCTGATCCGCCTCCATATCGATAACATAATAGTCAGACAGCTCGGCCTTGGTAGTTTCGGCAGACATGGCGGAATTAATATATCCCAGACTCTGTATGCTGTCGCCCGACACATATATATCCCACTCCGTATCAGCCGGCAGCGTCAGCACATACATATTAGTGCTCTCATAGCTCGTGTTGCTGAAGCGGACATCAGGCATTTTGTAATATTTGTCTGCATAAAAATCACGTATAGTTCCGTCAGATTCGACGCTCTCCACCAGTATGCCGTCATTTAATATCTGAATGTCCACCTTGCCGTAGATAGTCAGCCTCGTATATTCTGTATTCTCTGAATAGATCTCGTTCGGATCGTCCGAGGCAAATAAGCGGGCGATATATTTGTACGGCAAATGCTCATTAAACAGATTCACCATACCCAGCTCCGTGTCCCATGCGCCGGTAGACTTCTGATCTTTATTGCCCGTCAGGACATATGTATTGGCCAATTGCTGCAGGAAATCGACCATCTCCTTTATCTCATCGCTAAATTCAGGATTTTCTTCTGAAAATTGCAGCATTACGTCGATCAGGGAGGTTATGCCGATGGTTTTATCCTCAGCTCCAATAACATCTATTAAGAGAGACTGGAATTTCTGTGCATATTCCGCGGATGTCGGCAGAAACTCATACAGATAGTCGCAAATAATCCTCAGCTGATAGTTTATCTCTGGATTAACAGTCATGTCCGTACCCGTCAGCTGCTTGTAGATCTCATTTGCCGCCTCAATAACATCCATGCTGTCTGTATCGGCCTCAATAGATTTGGTATACAGATCGGTGCCATATCTCTTATATCCCCAGTCTGCAAATGGAACCTTCGGCACCACATCGTCCTTGCTGATAATATTGAAAATGTTATCGTAATCTCCAGGCTCCTTGGTAGTACGCGGGGCCGCGAAGCAGTATGCATATACGTCCGCGAATTTGCCGGAATCCGTAAGATCCGCTGCCGTAATATTAGATACGGCGCCGCCGCGGCTGTATCCTGTTACCCAGACCTTAATGTCGCCTGCGATATCATTTGCCTCTATATAATCATATACCGCAGCCACAACCACCTGCGCTGCAGCATTGAAGCCTTCGGATCTCGTGCCGTCACCGATGGTGAAGTTGCTCGCCCATTCCTTAGAATAATTGCCGCCGCATACCGGCACCGCGATGAGTGTGAAGTCGCCGATGCTCTTATGCGCCAGGCCGTAAGCGATGGAATCCGCAGCCGTGGTCGGCTCTGACTTATAACTATCGGTAGTTATGTCCTCGAATCCTGCTGCCTGCAGAAATTCTATCAGATTATCATCTTGAGAGTCTTCATTGGCAGTATCCCGGAAGGCTGACATCGCCAGGCCGATGGAAGATCTGGCCAGGGTATGGTTGTATTCATCCGACGGCAGCTCGAACAGCGCATCGCTGTAAGGATATTCCCAGGTGATGGTGTGCTTGAATTCCGTCATGCTGCCAGTTAGCATCTGAACCTCGCCGATGCTAGCCGTGCTGAAGGTCACACCCTCGTAGGCATATGCCGTCTCTGCAAACAGCATCACGGCCAGCATACACAGCGATATCAGAACCGCAGGTAGTCTCTTAATATTTTTCATAATCATTTCCCTCGTTTATAGATTTTCCGTGCCTATAGGCCCGGATATTTCCACCTTTTTCCCCGCAAATGCAATTCCATATCTCGCGATATCCTGAACGCCCCTGTCTTTCAGATCCGCATCATAATGTTTTGAGGTGATCTGCTTCAGTGCCTCTTCTGCACTGGCGGATAGCATCTGTTCATCCTTTACTGCCTTGAATTCCATAATAATTCCAGGCAGTGAACGAAGCTTAGGTTCTAATACCAGATCAAACCGGCCATCGCCAGACTCTCTATTGGACCTGATATAGTATCTGGAAGACATGCCGGCAGCCAGTCCCAGCATCATGCCATGATAGAATCCCTCTGTCGCACCATCAAAGCAGCTGATGCACGTTATCATATACTTGCGCAGACAATCTTTCAATTTATTTCCATCATTCAGATATAACGCCCTCTCAAGACTGGTCATAACATTTTCATCCACAGTCTGCCGCAGCCAGGACAGAATCTCCGTGTTGTATACCCGCTGAACCTCCTTATTCGGCAGTGCCAATTCCATGAAGGTTCCAATCTCTGTTTCGACAGCACTGCTCACGGGTTTCAGATACCCCGCAATCAACAGAAAACTGAAGATTGTATCCGTTCCGTCTGTTATCCTCGGATAGATAACATCCATATTAAGCGATGCCTGAACCGTCTCTCCCTGCATCAAGGCAAATAGATTCTCTGCAATATCAGGCGTCAATGCTGCCAGCATCTCACGAATAATCTCATTATCACTGGTATTGGTCCAATACGGTCTGGCCTGGCAGTTGTTATAGAAATAATTTGCCACAGACCATGGATTATAAATCTCCGTATTTCCAAAGCGATAACCGTCATACCACTCTCGCAGCTCATCCATTTTATCCTGGCGGCCATAATAGGAGGCCATAGCTTCTACTTCATCTACAGTAAATCCGAAATACTGGCTGTATTTATCATCCAAAACCGAATTCACGACAGGATTATTGAGTCCGCTGAAGAGATTCTCCTTCGAAACACGCAGAATGCCTGTGAGAATACCGCATGCAAGGGACGGATTGTCCTTCAGACCGCCTGACATGAAGTTTCTCATAAAGGTTATTACTTCATTATAGAAATTCTGTGAATGCCCCTGCTGAATCGGAGTATCATACTCGTCAATCAGCACGACGACCCTGGTCTGATGATGTTTTTCCAGCATGCGGGTCAGATTCAGCAAAGACCTCGTATACTCAACTTCATTCAGTTCATCTGACTGCATTCTGAGCAAATAGTCTCGCTCCACCGCATTAAGCCTCTCGCTGGAATACAGTTCCTCATGTCTCATGTATTCATCACGGATAATGTTCTTTATGGCTTCGAAGGTACTGCTCCAATCTGTGAATTTCGCATCCTTAAAGGTAAGGAATATAGTGGGAAATGCTCTCTGAAATCTCCGGTATTTCTCTCCGCAGGCCCATATTTTCTTATCCTTAAAATAGATAGATGTATCTGTATCGGTCTTCTCGAAATAACTCTTGAGCATATCCAGCGCCAGCGTTTTTCCGAATCTTCTCGGCCTCGTAAATAGAATAACCGGAACCTGATCATCAATCAGGTCACGAATCAAGAGCGTTTTATCGACATAATAGCTGTTCCTGACCACATCCACATATGAAGTATTTCCCACTGCGCAGGAAAGGATTCTATCATTCGCATTATAAGCCAGAACTGACTCCTCCGGAATCTTCCAGTCCCGTCCTGCTTTTATCGCCCCATCGAAGGTCTGCTGGTTACATAGCCCCACTACTCTTCTGGTTGATACTCCCAGGATCTGAGCTGCCTCTTTAGTTGAAATAAATCTGTCATCAGTCATTTCGGTATTTCCTTTCGGAAACAGTATAGCCTTTTTCGGAAATACAGGCAACAGCATTTCCGAAAAGTTTTTATGCAGCAAATCATCTTTTCAAAACTTTTCTAAAAAGAAATCAGGCACTGCTTACACGCTGAGCGAGTAGTTTATTCACCCCATGATTCAGCGGTTGAAAGATATACCTGCATATGGTACGATGCAAGCGCTAAAGTTTCTTTAGAAGCACAAAAGGAGGATTTGCATGAAAAAATCGATCAAAACAATTACAACGCTGTTCCTTGCGTCAGTAATGTGTTTCGGCCTGAGCAGCGCTGCATTTGCCGGCAATGACTCACTCGACGAATTAGTAAACGCACTAGAAGAGGTAGTAGGTGATAGTGCAGCCGATGCTTCTGCCGAAGATACAGAAGACGATGCTATCGTTTTAGATGGCTCCACAGGCGACGAGTTGGTTCTCGTTGACAACGATATCTGCACAGTATCTATCACGGATTTCGATGACAGCGACGATTATTATCCATTCCTGGCCAATATCTTCACAGAAAACAATTCGGATCTGAACCTCTATTACACATTTAACAATGTATCTGTTAATGATTATATGTGTGATCCATGGTGGGGTGAGACAGTATCATCAGGACACAAGTCTAATTCAGAGATGTCATTCTGGGATACAGATTTCGAGATCAATGGTATCACTAAGGTTCAGAAGATAGAATTCACACTTGAGGTTCGTGATGATGACAACTACTCTGATCCGTTGCTGGTAGACCAGAAATTCGTTTACTATCCATACGGAACTGACGAACCTGCGCAGGCAGACCAGGAATTTGACGATGATGCTATCGTACTCGTAGACAACGACGACATCACTATGATCATCAAGGATTTCAGCTCAGATGATTATTCCTTCTATGCAAATGTTTATCTGTACAACAAGACAGACAACGAGTTGACTTTCTATATCTCAGGTTCATCAGCTGTTAATGGCTATGAGATCAGCCCATATTTTTACAGTGACCTTACGGGCGGCAAGAAGAGTAACACAGCAATCAGCTGGTCACTCACAGACCTTGAGAACAATAATCTGACAGTAGATGATATCACAGAGCTGGATCTGGACATCATCGTTTCAGATGCCATCGACTGGGCAGCAGATCCGATCTTTACTGAAATGATAACAGTTGATGTGAAATAATTGCGACCTGAATATATTGGACACAACAAAGAGCCGCTTTACAGCGGCTCTTTGTTGTGTCCTAAGATTTTCTTAGCTACGCAGCGCATAACAACCTAAATGCAATGTGCCAGAAACCTCGACACGCAGCATCCTGGATCTGCGCTGCAGGTCAACTACTTCTTCCTGGAGCTTTTGTTAAATGATACTCCTCCCGGCTTCTTACCGTTATCCAGGTTATTCAGAAAATCCTGTGTGACGATCTTGCCCTGAATCAGCTTCTCATTCAGCTGACCGATGCTGTACATCAGGTCTCCGCTTGTAGCCAGCAGGTTATCGCTGAATCTGTCATGCTCCTTAAATGCCCCGATCCTATAGAGGTCCTGCACTATTCTGTATCTCTCCACGGCTCTGGCCACGGCATCTTCCCAAGACAGATATAATTCATCTCCAGCATTTACTCCCAGCTGCCTTACATGTTCCATATCCTGTACGACCCGCTCCAGGAGCGCTGCCATGGACTGAGCATTTTCCTCGATCAGAAGTGCATTTTCGTCATCCGTGACACCCTCTGCCGCACAACTGTCCTTCACCAGTACGGATGCCAGATTGCAGGCTGCAGCCTCCCTTACTACCAGTCCATTTGAGTCAAATGTCGACGGGAACAGGAACAGATCCGCCCTCGTATACCATGCACGGATTCTCTCTCTGTCAGAGACGGCTCCTGTGAATAATACTTCTCTCTCAAGATCTAACTCGGTCACGTATTCGCGTATCTCCTCCTCGTCGCCGCCAGAGCCTACTATGACCATTCTGAACGGAATATTCTTATCCTTAAGCATCCTCAGGGCGTCAAGTGTTATTCTAAATCCCTTGTACCACATCAATCTGCCGACAAATAAAAATACCGGTACCTTATCAGGAAGATCATATCCTGCGGTGACCTGCGCGATCATCTCAGGGGTGGCTTCTTGCCTCGACAGATCCACACCATTATTCATGACCACATAATCACCCTGGTAGCCCAAGGATCTGAGATTCTGGCCGGCTCCCTCGCTTACAACCCAGACCTCGTCAAATGTACTGGTATTAACGACCACCGACTTGATTCCGGTATTTCGAAGTGCCTTGCTCTTTACAACATTTGCGATATCTATATCGTATTTTGTATGATACGTCATGATCGTCGGCGCGTCGATCCGTTTTCTTATTGTTCTGGTCATCAGAGCCGATACCATCGGGCAGTGAGCATGCAGGACATTTACCTGCTCCTGCTCCAGCCTTACTGACAGCTCTGGTGAAAATGGAATTCCGGCCGTATATCCAGTTGTTAATTTTCTTACATCGAGACTCGGATATCTGAGAATCGGAAAATTCCAGCTGCTGTCGTCCGCCCCAGGATACGCTGGCGTCGCCACCATTGCCTCGCCCCAATGTTCATTAATATTTTCAGCATAATTAAGGACAGCATTGGCGACCCCGTCTATGATAGGCGGGAATGAATCGCTTAATAAACATACTGTTAGTTTATCCATTAGTTCCTCTCTCCTTTAATATGTGTCCCCAGTTTCCTTAACTTCGTTGTATACAGCAATTCACACAATACCCCAAGACGGTATATCATGCTGCGTGCCGGGACGGCGCAGCACCCTGACTAAAAGCCAGCTGCTACGTGCTTGCGGCACTCTCGCAGCTGAGCCTGACTTCGCATTCCGAGCTATCGCTCTACATGCTCATGCAGGCTAACCCGTCCAATGGCTGTGCAGTTGTTCGAGCAAGCTCGCCCCTTGTACAGCCGCTGTACGGGACTTTTATAGCACATCAGCGAAGGCGTTTTCGAGCAGGGGCTGCACGCCGAGGTTCACGGCACGTCATAATACAAATCGGGTGTGTATTGTCTTCGCGCACTAATAGCACGCGTTACTGTCCAAGAATCTCGTAGATCTCATGCAGGTCCCCTATCTCCCAGTCTACGTGAACGTCCGCATCCTTATGCAAATGCTTCGGATTATACCAGCATGTTCTTATATGGGCGTTGTTGCCGCCTCTTATATCGCTGGTAAGTGAATCACCGACGATTATAGTCTCGTCCTTGGATGTCGCTATCGTATTAAATACCGCATCGAAGAATCTTACGTCCGGCTTCTCGGCACCTACTTCCTCTGACAGGAAAATGCCATCCATGAGCTGATCGAAGCCTGAATTCTTCAGCTTCCTATTCTGTGCCACCACGGTTCCGTTAGAGGCCGCGTATTGATATACCCTGCCCTTCAGCGAGGCGACTATATCCTTACTGTCATCGCAATATACGATGGTATCTCCCAGCCGCACCTGATATTTCTCGTTAAATGGTTCTGCCACCGCAGTATCTATGCCCTCTAATGCGAAAAATTCCCTGAATCTGCCTATGAGCACTTCTCTCTTAGTGATCTCACCCAGCTCCAGTTGTTTCCAGTGTCTGGCGTTGATTGCTGAATAAACCTTGACCATCTCGTCGGTGCATTTGCCCAGATGAAACTCGTCAAATAATGCTTTGATCGCAGCCTTTTCTGCTGCCAGAAAGTCTAATAACGTGCCGTCCACGTCCCATAAAATCGTTTTAATCATAATCTATATCAGTCCAGATGCATAGATGTGAACATCGCATCTGCTATTAATTTGCCATCCTGATTGGTCAGTTCCACCATGTTAACTGACGTCTTCCTGCCTGTCTTTCTGTTGGTTACGGTTGCAGTCAGCACATCTCCTGCCTTAGCCGGGCGATAATAGCGCATGCTGCCGTCCATTCCGACGCTGTTTCGTCCCACGCAAATGTCATGGGCAGCCACCGCCTGGTCGCAGATCGTATATAATATGCCGCCATGGGCGCCGCCGTGAGCATTCAGGTGATGCTCCGTTATCTCAACCGTAAGTGTGATCTTACCATCCTTAATTGTTACATTCTCAAGTCCCAGGTACTTGATGGCACCGCCGCATTTTGACAGCTCCTTTTCTAATATCGACAAGTCCAAATTTTCCATTCTAGTTTCCTTCATCTTTATACAATTTCTGCAGCACATGCAGCACCGCATCCTGTTCCACACCCTCGCTCAGCACGTGACCTGCCACCTTCTTGGCCTCAGGTCTGGCGCCTGCCACCGCATAGCTCTGTGCTACGCTCGTCAGCATTCCGATGTCGTTGTTGCTGTCGCCAAATGCCATCGTTTCATCCCGTTTGATCCCGAGATAATCAGCTATCCATGTTATGGCCGCACCCTTGTCCGTGCTGATCGGCATAAAATCTATCCAGTATATTCCAGAAATCAGAATATGGGATACCGTATCGAATCCCTCTTTTCTGCCTAATTCCGCGATCGCGGATGGATTGCCATCCGGGCAGTTTACGCCCACCTTGCATACATGAATATCCTGCTCATCGAGATGATCCACAATCTTCATAGGCACCTTGTAGCCGTCCACCACGGTTCGGTAGAATTCCTCGTCACGGGAATTCGTAAATGTTCCCTCTCGGCTGGAGATCATCAGGTTGATGCCCGGAACCGTCATCAGGAACCTTACGATCCTGCGCCATGTGCTGTCGTCAAATGACTTGAATTCCAACAGCTCATCATTCTTGTATATGTATGAGCCGTTGTCGGCAACAAACATGATATCATCCTTGACCGGGCCGAATACCGCCGTCATGCTCTCGTATTGTCTGCCGCTGGCAGCCACGAACTGTATGCCCTTTTTCTTAAGAGTGCGGATCATATCAAACATTTGCGGATTCAGCGCCAGACTGCCCTCAGTCAGGAGCGTTCCATCCACATCCGATGCTATTAATTTTATCAAAATATTACCTCGTTACTTCTACTTTAATACACAAACGTCCTGGACACAGCTCATGAAGTCATGCCCAGGATTATGCAGCTTTTATTATTATGTTATTTCAGTCTAATGCAATATTAGACATTATGGATTGAACATCAGAACTTTCAACTGTCTGCGTGTCCATGGTATCTGATGACGATGTCATAACTGAAAACTGGATGTAATGACTGTCATCAATTGGATAGAATACTATGCTGTATGAATATGTTGATAATCCGTCGTCAGATGTAGTTGTTCCATTGAATGCTCTGCATGGAACGAAGCTCAGGGACAGATCGAATTCCTCTACATTTTCATACCAAGCTTCAGTGCCTTCGACAACCGAATCATCAAGTGCCGTGTCATTATAATATACATAAACTGTCAGCCTATGGGCTGTATCGTCTGCTGACGTCGCGCCCTTGGCAAACATCATGGTTCTCTGATCTACCGGATATGTGCCGTCAGCATTTGCCTCACCAGATGTATCATACTGTTCGACATATAACCAGCCCGTCGGGCAGATCGTATTCATAAGCCCAGTATCCACCGGCGTGCCCTGTGTGAGGGACGGCGCAGCCGAGGTCGTTGTCTCTTCTTCCGTTGTCTCGTCTGTAGTCGCCGCCAGCGCTGTGGTCTGAGGGCTGATCGCCTCCCGGTTCTTAGCCATGATAAGAAGCATCATGAAGACGCAGGCAAATGCCAAAACTATAAAGACAGTAATTATTGGATATATTCTTTTTCTTCGCATTGCTATCTCCTTTACAGTAAGTGTCATTATAATAGCATATGCAAATTTTTTCCACCAATTATTTTCTCTTCCTGCCGGCAATCGCCGCTGTGGAGATGGTGCCTTCGCCGAGAAGGAGTGGGATGAGCCACAGAAGCATATTGCTGTCATCGCCAGTCTTCGGCATATCTTTAGTATCTAGCTATTGAGAATCAAACACGGAATTTCCAAGTCGTATACTTAAACCCAGATCGTCAGCTCTGCGTTATTCAATAACCACCTTCCTCGTCATCGTGCCTTCCAGCGGAACCGGGATATATGCGGTCCTGGTGCATACGGTGAGCTTAACTGTATGCTCGCCCTTGCTGAGACCACCTTCCTTTAATACACGAACTGTACCTGGCGTACCATACTCCCACTTGATAGTTCCAACTGTTGTCATCTCGTCCAGGGTGAACCAATCATATGGATCTACGGAGAACCTGATGTCCTCTGCAGGCACCTTCTCGCCATCTGTCTCGACTGCCAGGAAATTAACCATCGACAAAGGAATGCCCCTGTAATATGTGATATGAGTCTGCATTTCGTATCCGATCACACGTCCATCCTCTACTACATTTTTGCAGGTTCCTTCTATAAATACATTATTGTCAAACATTTCTATCTTCCTCCTTTAACCTGCATCAGCCTTCGATTTCCCTGATAAGTGAATTGATCAGCTTCTGATGTGCTGCCACCTGCTCCAACTCCGGAATAGGAGTATCAGGCAGCTGCCAGCGGTTTCCTTCATACTCAGTAGAAACATATTTCTGATATCCTGCCTTATGGAGGTACTCCAACACTTCCTTGTAGTCGATGCTATATTCAGTGCCTTCTTCCGTCATCTCATATAACTTGAAATGGAAATGGTTAATATACTTCTCGAGTCCATCCATGATTGTTACCGGTCTATTCTCGTAGCCTTCCAGATTCTGGGCATAGAAGCCGTCACCAGGACACTTGATCAGAGATGCTAATTTGCTGTCCATCTGACCGCCGTTCTTCTGTCTTAATTCGAAGAAGTCGTGACCAGATGCATAGACCTCGTCAGCATATGCCAGAAGGTCTGGATTAAGGCCGAATAATTTGTCGCAGTATCTGGTGACGATATCCGGCTTTCTTCTTACGAACAGCGAGGTATCCGGTACGATGCCTATATATGGCGAGTTGAGACGCAGCATCTCGTTGATATACTCGTCAGTCTTAGGGCAGCCGAATCCCAGTCCGCCGTGGATCTCGATATTAAGAGATACATTATACTGGGCAGCTGTCTCCAGACACGGCTCCAGAATCCATGCCGGCACGAAGGATACCAGACGGATGCAGTCGAATCCCAGGCGATGCGCCATGATGATCTCCTGCTTCTGCAGCTCTACGCACTCCCTCTTCGTGAGGGTTCTGTTCATATACAGATTAGTATTCATAAATGTATCATCGCAGGCCAGTCCCGGATGATATTTTTCCATCAGAGAATCCCAGTAAGCATAGGTCTCCTCCGATGGTGTAGGTGTTCCATGGAGCATCTGATCCGGCAGGATCTCTATTCCCTGCGATCCGACACTCAAAACATATTCTATGATATCGCCCAGGTTCATCTTACCCTGGAGATACTGATACTGTAAGCTGTATAAGCTTACGCATGATTTTATTCCCATAACGTTCCTCTTTCTTGAATATTGCCAGGCTATCTCGCGCCGTGAACCTCGGCACGCAGCCCCTGCTCGAAAACGCCTTCGCTGATGTGCTATAAAAGTCCCGTACAGCG
>CAVARE010000049.1:0-33942 GCA_963591145.1 Anaerotignum sp.
ATTCCACTTCAGACATTACGTGCTGATATTGACTATGGTTTTGCAGAAGCAGACACAACCTATGGCAAAGTCGGAGTTAAGGTTTGGATCTACAAGGGTGAAGTCCTTCCGACAAAAGGAAACAAGGAAGGGAGCGATAGATAACTATGTTAATGCCTAAAAGAGTAAAACATCGTAAGCAGTTCCGTGGTACTATGGCTGGCAAGGCTATGAGAGGCAACAAGATCTCTTACGGTGAATATGGAATCGTTGCAACAGAGCCAGGCTGGATTACATCTAACCAGATTGAGGCAGCCCGTGTTGCTATGACAAGATATGTAAAACGTACCGGACGTGTTTGGATTAAGATCTTCCCTGATAAGCCAGTTACAGCTAAGCCTGCTGAAACTCGTATGGGTTCTGGTAAAGGTGCACTGGAGTATTGGGTAGCAGTAGTTAAGCCAGGCAGAGTAATGTTCGAAATCGGCGGTATTGCTGAGCCACTCGCTAAGGAAGCATTAAGACTTGCAACACATAAGTTACCAGTTAAATGCAAGATTGTTTCTAAGGCAGATCTGGAAGGCGGTGAATCAAGTGAAAACTAAGAAGTATTTAGATAATTTAAATGCGAAATCAGTAGCTGAATTAAATCAGGAACTGATCACAGCTAAGAAAGAGCTTTTCAACTTAAGATTCCAGAACGCAACAAATCAGCTGGAAAACACAGGCAGAATCAAAGAAGTTAGACGCAATATTGCAAGAATTCAGACAATCATTTCTGCAAAGTCTAAAGATGCCGAGTAATAAAGGAGGAATAAGACGTGGAAAGAAATCTTAGAAAAACCCGTGTGGGTAAAGTAATAAGCGATAAGATGGATAAAACCATCGTTGTTGCAGTCGTTGATAACGTTAAACATCCTTTATACAACAAGATCGTTAAGAGAACATATAAGTTAAAAGCTCATGACGAGAACAACGAATGCGGCATTGGAGACACAGTAAGAGTAATGGAGACCAGACCACTTTCTAAAGACAAGAGATGGAGACTGGTTGAAATAGTAGAGAAGGCTAAATAATTAGTAGAAAGGAGAATTGTTATGGTACAACAGGAAACAAGACTTAAAGTTGCTGATAACACCGGTGCTAAAGAAATTCTGTGCATAAGAGTTCTGGGCGGTTCTACTAGAAGATACGCCGACATCGGAGACGTCATCGTAGCATCAGTTAAGGATGCTGCAGCAGGTGGTACTGTTAAGAAAGGTGATGTTGTTAAAGCTGTAGTTGTACGTACAGTTAAGGGCACACGTCGTAAAGATGGTTCATATATCAAATTTGACGAGAATGCAGCTGTTATTATCAGAGAAGATAAGACACCAGTTGGAACTCGTATATTTGGACCAGTAGCTAGAGAGCTGAGAGATAAACAGTTCATGAAGATTGTTTCACTCGCTCCTGAAGTTTTATAGGAGGTGTCCACATGGCAACATTAAAAATTAAATTAGGCGATACCGTTAAGGTTATCGCAGGTAGCGATAAGGGCAAAGAAGGTAAGGTTATTGCCGTAAATGCTAAGGCTGGAACAGTTACTGTTGAAGGCGTTAATATGATCAAGAAGCATCTTAAGCCAGGCAGACAGTCACAGGAAGGCGGCATCATTAACCAGGAAGCACCTATCAATGCATCAAACGTAATGTACGTTCATAAGGGACAGCCTACCAGAGTCGGCTTCCATGTTGATGAAAACGGCAAGAAGGTTCGTTACGCAAAATCAGCAAATGAAGCAATCGATTAATTAAAGGAAGGAGGTCATAAAGTTGAGCAGACTTAAAGAAATGTACAATTCTGAAATCGTAGATGCTATGATGAAGAAGTTTGAATATAAGAACATCATGCAGGTTCCAAAGATCGATAAGATCGTTGTTAACATGGGTGTAGGTGAGGCTAAAGATAATGCTAAGGCACTCGAAGCAGCTATCCATGACATGGAGACTATCACAGGCCAGCATGTAGTTACAACTAAAGCTAAAAAGTCAGTCGCTAACTTCAAGATTAGAGAGGGAATGCAGATCGGATGCAAGACCACTTTAAGAGGCGACAAAATGTATAACTTCCTTGACAGATTAATTAATCTGGCACTTCCACGAGTTCGTGACTTCAGAGGTGTTAATCCTAACGCTTTTGATGGAAGAGGCAATTATGCACTTGGCATCAAGGAACAGCTTATCTTCCCTGAAATCGAATACGATAAGGTTGACAAGGTAAGAGGTATGGATGTAATCATCGTTACAACAGCTAATACCGATGAGGAAGCCAGAGCACTGTTGACAATGTTCAACATGCCATTTGAGAAGTAAAAGGAGGATACAGGTACTATGGCTAAAACAGCTATGAAAGTAAAACAGCAGCGTAAAGCAAGATTTTCTACACAGGAATACAACAGATGTAGAATCTGCGGACGTCCACATGCTTATTTAAGAAAATACGGTATCTGCAGAATTTGCTTCCGTGAGTTAGCATACAAGGGCGAGATCCCTGGTGTAAAGAAAGCAAGCTGGTAAGATTAGTTTTAGAAGGAGGACAAAAACATGACAATGAGCGATCCAATTGCTGATATGCTTACAAGAATCCGTAATGCAAATACAGCTAAACATGACTCTGTAGACGTTCCATCATCTAAAATGAAACTTGCTATTGCAAAGATACTGTTAGATGAGGGATATATCTCAAAATATGACATTATTCAGGATGAGAACGGATTTGACGTAATCCACATCACTCTGAAGTATGGTAAAGACAAGAATGAAAAGATCATCACTGGTCTTAAGAGAATCTCTAAGCCAGGTCTTCGTATTTACGCAGCTAAGGATGAGCTTCCAAGAGTTCTCGGCGGCTTAGGCGTAGCTATTATCTCAACAGATAAGGGCGTTATTACAGACAAGGAAGCTAGAGCAGCTGGCGTAGGCGGCGAAGTTCTGTGCTTCATCTGGTAATTCATTAAGTTAGTAGCATCAAGGTTGCGGACAGCACCGCAGCCTTGTATCTGCGAAATAAAGTAACTTTAAATCCGCTGTTAATGCCGGTGTCACACCACCACCAGAGCAGATGCGGGAAAAACTCACAAAGAAAAAGGAGGAAACGGGCATGTCACGAGTTGGAAAAATGCCTATCGCTATACCGGCAGGTGTAACTGTTGATGTAGCAGAAAATAATTTAGTGACAGTTAAGGGACCAAAGGGTGAGCTCACAAGACAGTTTGCTTCAGAAATGACAATCGCTGTTGAAGGAACAGAAATTGTTGTTGCAAGACCAAACGATCTTAAGAGAAATAAAGCTCTTCACGGCTTAACAAGAGCACTTCTGAACAACATGGTAATCGGTGTAACAAACGGTTTCCAGAAGACACTTCTTATCGTAGGTGTTGGTTATAAGGCTGCTATGGCAGGCAAGGACTTAAGTCTTTCACTGGGATATTCACATCCAATCACATACGTAGCACCTGAAGGAATCACAATTGAAGTTCCTGAGCAGACAAAGATCGTAGTTAAGGGTATCAGCAAAGAACTTGTTGGACAGGTTGCAGCTGAGATCCGTGAGTACAGGTTACCAGAACCTTACAAGGGCAAGGGTATCAAGTACGAAACAGAGACTATCAGACGTAAAGTCGGCAAGACTGGTAAATAAAGGAGCGTGAAAAAATGATTAGTAAGAAAAACAGATCAATTATTCGTGTAAAAAAACACATGAAATTACGCAATCGCTTCCAGGGCACAGCCGAAAGACCACGTCTCAGTGTGTACAGAAGCAACATGCACATTTATGCTCAGATTATTGATGATGATGCACAGAAGACACTCGTTAGCGCATCAACAGTTCAGAAGGATGTCAAGGCTGAGTTAGAGAAGACTAATGATGTAGCAGCTGCTGCATATTTAGGAAAAGTAATCGCTGAAAGAGCTAAGGCTGCTGGAATTACAGAAGTTGTATTTGACAGAGGCGGTTATGTATATCACGGCAAGATTAAAGCATTAGCAGATGCGGCCAGAGAAGCCGGATTAGAATTCTAAGGGAGGAAACGTACATGAGAAACAAAGACGAGATGCACGCACCAGCCGAAGCTCCAGAGTTTCAGGAGAAGGTTGTTACAATTAAGCGTGTAACTAAGGTTGTAAAAGGCGGACGTAACTTCAAATTCACAGCTCTGGTTGTTGTTGGTAATGGTAAGGGCCGTGTAGGAGTTGGCTTAGGAAAGGCTATTGAAATTCCTGAAGCTATCCGTAAGGGTAAAGAAGATGCAATGAAGAACATGATCAATGTTCCAGTTGATGAGACATTAAGCATCCCACATGATATGATCGGCAACTATGGCGGCGCTTCAGTTCTTCTGAAGAGAGCACCTGAAGGTACTGGTGTTATCGCTGGTGGTCCTGCACGTAATGTCCTTGAACTTGCAGGTATCAAGAATATTCGTACAAAATCTCTTGGTTCAAACAACAAGCAGAATGTAGTACTTGCTACACTCGAAGGCCTCAAGGCATTAAAGAGCCCTGCAGATGTTGCAAGACTTAGAGACAAGACAGTCGAAGAAATTACAGCTTAATGGAGGTTAATAAAATGGCAGAAAAAACATTAAAAGTTACATTAGTAAAATCTCCTATCGCCGCTATTCCAAAGCAGAGAGCAACTGTTGAAGCATTAGGTTTACACAAGCTTCATCAGACAAAAGAGCTCCCAGATAATGAGGCTGTAAGAGGTATGATTTGGCACGTTAAACATTTAGTAAAGGTTGAAGAAGCCTAAGGAACCAAAAGGAGGTCCAAAAAATGAATTTATCTACATTAAGACCTGCAGACGGATCCGTACATAGTGATAACTTCCGCAGAGGACGTGGTCATGGATCAGGAAACGGCAAGACAGCAGGTAAAGGACATAAAGGACAGAAGGCACGTTCAGGCCGTCCAAGAATCGGTTTCGAAGGTGGTCAGATGCCATTATACAGAAGACTCCCTAAGAGAGGATTCACTAACAGAAATACATTAGAGATCGTTGCTGTTGATATCGCAGCACTCAACAAGTTTGAAGATGGTGCAGAGGTTACTGCAGAGAGCCTTATCGATATGGGCATCATCAAGAACGCTCATGACGGCGTTAAGATCATTGGTAATACTGATCTGACTAAGAAGCTTACAGTTAAATTAGCAGCAAGCGAGGGAGCTAAGGCTAAGATCGAGGCCGCTGGCGGAACATGTGAGGTAGAGTAATGTTCAAAACAATAGGACAAGCATTTAAGATTAAAGATATCCGTGACAGGTTAATCTATACGATCGTAATGCTCGTTATTGTGAGAATAGGATGCCAGCTTCCATTGCCTGGAACCAATTCCAGCGTAATCCAGGAGGTACTCGGTAATCTCTCAGCAGGTGGATTTGGATTCTTTGATGCCCTGACAGGTTCATCATTTAGTTCAATGTCCGTATTCGCTTTGAATATCACTGTGTATATTACTGCATCTATCATCATTCAGCTGCTCACTATAGCATTTCCGAAACTTGAAGAAATGCAGAAGGACGGCGAGGATGGCAGACAGAAGTTAGCTAATATCACTCGTTACTTAACAGTAGGTCTTGCTCTTCTCGAAAGTATTGCAATGACTATAGGATTTGGTAATCAGGGTGTTTTTGGAAGCAGATCAAGCAGTACATATACATGGACGATCATCTGCAATATTCTTATTTTAACAGCAGGTTCAGTACTCATCATGTGGATGGGTGAACAGATTACAGAACGCGGAATCGGAAACGGTATTTCGATCATCCTTTTGATCAATATCGTATCAACAATGCCGAATGATTTTGTTTCCCTGTATCAGCAGTTCGTTGCAGGCGCAAGCTCAGTTGGTATGGCTGCAGTTGCGATAATAGTAATTATTGCTCTTGTAGTTGCAGTGGTTGCATTTATTATTTATCTGCAGGATGGCGAGAGAAGAATTCCAGTACAGTACTCACAGAAAATGCAGGGCAGAAGAAGATATGGCGGACAGGCTTCAAATATTCCGCTCAAGGTTAATACCGCAGGTGTTATCCCAATTATCTTCGCTGCATCACTGTTCCAGTTCCCTGTACTGATTGCTAATTTCGCTACAGGCGGTTCACCAGAGTGGACACGTTACTTCACTTCAAGCTACTGGTTCAGACCAGCCGCAATGCAGTATACATTAGGATTTATTTTATATGTTGCTCTGATAGTATTCTTTGCTTACTTCTATACACAGATTACATTCAATCCAATGGAAGTTTCAAATAATATTAAGAAACAGGGCGGCTTCGTACCAGGTATCAGACCTGGCAAACCTACAGAAGAATATTTCTCAAAGATTCTGAAGTATCTTATCTTCATTGGTGCAGTTGGTCTGATTATCGTTGCATTAGTACCTATGCTGGTATCTGGTATTTTCAGCGCATCACTTTCATTTGCAGGAACATCACTTATCATCGTTGTAGGTGTAATTCTTGAAACAGCTAAGAAGATTGAATCAATGATGCTCGTAAGAAATTACTCAGGTTTCCTTGCAAAAGATTGAGGACAACGAAGGTTAAGTATTTAATTATCATTTCAGGTGCATGAGCGTTTTCAGGGTTAAGTCCCTTGAGACGCAAATGCACCGAAGATATGAAGAATATATCCGCTAGTTAAATAGCATAGGAGACGATTATGAAAATTGTTATGTTAGGCGGACCTGGTGCAGGGAAAGGCACACAGGCCAAGATGATTGCAAAAGAATATGGCATTCCTCATATTTCAACAGGCGACATATTCAGAGCAAATATTAAAGAAGGAACAGAGCTGGGCAAGAAGGCTAAGACTTATATGGATGCCGGCGCACTTGTTCCTGATGAGCTGGTAGTTGATCTTGTAGCAGACAGACTTACATGGGACGATGCTAAGGAAGGATTTGTACTGGATGGCTTCCCAAGAACTATTCCACAGGCAGAGGCACTTACCAAAGCACTTGCTGACATGGGAACGAGTCTTGATGTTGCAATCGACATCGAAGTACCGGATCAGAATATCATAGAAAGGATGGGTGGCAGAAGAGCATGCGTATCATGCGGTGCTACTTATCATATAGTAAACATTCCTCCTAAGACAGAAGGCAAATGTGATAACTGCGGCAGCGACCTCATCTTAAGAGATGATGACAAGCCGGAGACAGTAAAGAAGAGACTGGATGTTTATCATGAGCAGACTCAGCCGCTGATTGAATATTACAATAAGCAAGGTCTGTTAAAGGAAGTTGATGGAACAGTTGCAATGGAAGATGTATTCAGTGCAATTGCAGCAATTTTAGGAGCAAACTAAATGTCCGGAGTAACAATTAAAAGCCACAGAGAAATTGAACTCATGAGGGATGCAGGTAAGCTCCTTGCAGATGTTCATAACAGACTGGGCGAAGAGATAGCACCAGGTATGACAAGTGCTGATCTCAATAAGTTAGGAGAAGAACTGATCAGAAAGACAGATTCGATTCCATCGTTTCTTGGATATGAGGGATATCCCGCATCGGTTTGTGTATCAATTAACGATGTAGTTGTACACGGTATTCCGAGTAAGACAAGAGTCATTAAGGATGGAGATATCGTAAGTCTTGATATTGGACTCATCCACAATGGATATCAAAGTGATGCAGCCAGAACACACTGTGTCGGCAACGTATCAGAGGAAGCTCGTAAGCTGGTTGAGACAACAAAGCAGAGTTTCTTCGAAGGAATTAAGTTTGCGAAAGCCGGAAATCACTTACATGATATATCTAATGCAATTGGGTACTTCCTAATGGAGCGTGGATATGGTATAGTTAGAGATCTGGTGGGCCATGGAATTGGTCAGGAAATGCATGAATCACCACAGATTCCTAATTTTCCTCAGAAAAGAAAAGGAATTCTGCTTATGGCTGGCATGACATTGGCCATAGAGCCAATGGTTAACATAGGCCGCGGCGATGTAGTTTTTTGCGATGATGGATGGACATGCAAGACAGAAGATGGTAGTCTATCAGCGCATTATGAAAATACTATATTGATTACGGATGGTGAACCTGAGATTTTATCACTTTAGGAGGTTAGAATGTCAAAGGCAGATGTAATTGAAATCGAAGGTAAAGTATTAGAAAAATTACCGAATGCTATGTTCCAGGTAGAGCTGGAAAACGGACATGTAGTTCTGGCCCATATTTCTGGGAAGCTTCGTATGAACTACATCAGAATAGTGCCGGGTGATAAGGTCACATTAGAGATGTCACCGTATGATTTAACAAAAGGCAGAATTATTTGGAGAGACAAATAGGAATACTTTTTAGGAAAGGAGAGTTTGACATGAAGGTTAGAGCATCAGTTAAACCAATTTGTGAAAAGTGCAAAGTTATTAAGAGAAAAGGTAAGATCAGAATTATCTGTGAAAACCCAAAGCATAAACAGGTTCAGGGTTAATTACCTGAAAAATTTAATGGAGGTAGAATAAATGGCTCGTATTTCCGGAGTTGATTTACCAAAAGACAAACGTATTGAGATTGGATTAACTTATATCTATGGTATCGGCAGAGTATCTTCTAATAAGATCCTTGCTGCTGCTAATGTTGATCCTAATACTCGAGTAAAGGACCTTACTGATGAAGAAGTTAAGCAGATTTCAGCAGTTATTGATGGTTCTTATGAAGTTGAAGGTGAATTAAGAAGAGATGTTGCTTTAAATATTAAGCGACTTCAGGAGATTGGCTGCTACAGAGGCATCCGTCATCGTAAGGGCCTTCCTGTTCGTGGACAGAATACTAAGAATAATGCCAGAACACGTAAGGGACCTAAGAGAACAGTAGCAAACAAGAAGAAATAATAGTAATATGTAACCCAATCCGGAAATTGAGATTTATATAGACCGGAACGGGGACCCATAAGGGAGGTTAGTTTAGACAATGGCAGCAAAAAAAGTTACCAAAAAAGTGACAAAAAAGCGCGTTAAGAAGAACGTTGAACGAGGACAAGCGCACATTCAGTCATCATTTAATAACACAATTGTTACCTTAACTGATACTGAAGGAAATGCTCTTTCATGGGCAAGTGCAGGCGGTCTTGGATTTAGAGGTTCAAGGAAATCTACACCTTATGCAGCTCAGATGGCAGCTGAAACTGCAACGAAAGCAGCTTTAGTACACGGACTCAAATATGTTGAGGTATTCGTAAAAGGCCCTGGCTCAGGTAGAGAGGCAGCTATCCGCGCACTCGAGGCTAATGGGCTTCATGTAACAAGTATTAGTGATGTGACACCTGTTCCACATAATGGATGTCGCCCACCAAAACGTAGAAGAGTCTGATTAGGAGGTGCGTAGAAGATGGCAGTTAATAGAGTTCCTGTTCTTAAGAGATGCAGATCACTTGGATTAGATCCAATATATTTAGGAATAGATAAAAAATCAAACAGAGGCGCTGCAAATGGCAGACGTCCTGGAAAAAAGAGTGAATACGGACTTCAGTTAAGAGAAAAGCAGAAAGCTAAGTTCATTTATGGAGTACTTGAAAAGCCATTCCATAATTACTATCTGAAAGCAAAACAGCAGAAGGGTCAGACAGGTGAAAACCTGATGGTTATCCTTGAGTCAAGAATTGACAATGTTCTTTTCCGTGCAGGTTTAGCAAGAACACGTATGGAAGCACGTCAGATTGTTGACCACAAGCAGATTACAGTCAATGGTAAGGGAATCAACATTCCTTCATATCAGATTAAGGCTGGAGATGTTATCGAAATCAAGGAAAAATGCAAAGGCTCTGAAAGATATAAACAGATCATCGAAGTTACAGGCGGAAGATTAGTTCCAGCATGGCTTACAGCTGATCAGGATAACCTCAAGGTAACAGTTAATTCATTACCTAAGAGAGATGAAATCGACGTTCCTGTAGATGAGATGCTTATCGTCGAATTATATTCTAAATAAAGTGTAAAAAGGGAGGGCCCATGTTCGAATTTGAAAAGCCAAATATTGAGGTTTGTGAAATCTCAGAAGATAACAAATATGGTAAATTCACTTTAGAGCCTTTAGAGAGAGGCTATGGAACAACTCTCGGAAACTCTTTAAGAAGAATTATGCTTTCTTCTTTACCTGGTGCAGCAGTCAGCCAGATAAAGATTGCTGGTGTTCAGCATGAATTCACAACGATTCCTGGTGTTAAGGAAGACGTTACAGAGATTGTAATGAATATTAAGGATCTTGCTATTAGAAATAATAGCAAGACCGATGAAGCGAAGATTGCTTATATTGATTTTTCTGGCGAAGGCATTGTTACTGCAGCCGATATTCAGGTTGACCAGGATATTGAGATTATCAACCCTGATCTGGTTATCGCTCATCTTGATAATGCAGACAGCAAGTTTTACATGGAATTGACCATCACAAGAGGAAGAGGATATGTAAGTGCTGAGAAGAATGCTCAGGAGAATCTTGCAGTTGGAGTTATCCCAATCGACTCAATTTATACACCTGTTGAACGTGTAAATATTCAGATCGAAAATACTCGTGTAGGACAGATTACTGACTATGACAAGTTGACAGTTGAAGTATTTACCAATGGTGCTATTAAGCCGGATGAGGCAATAAGCCTTGCTGCAAAGGTATTATCTGAGCACTTAAGCCTGTTCATCAATCTTTCAGAAAATGCCAAAACTGCTGAGGTTATGGTTGAGAAGGAAGACGATGACAAAGAAAAGGTACTTGAAATGAACATTGATGAACTTGAACTCTCAGTTCGTTCATACAATTGTTTGAAGAGAGCATCAATTAATACGGTGGAAGAGTTAATCAGTAAGACACCGGAAGAGATGATGAAGGTTCGTAACCTCGGCCGCAAGTCCTTAGAAGAAGTATTTGCTAAACTTAAGGAGTTAGGCTTAGAGTTAAAGAACTCAAATGTTGACGCAGACTGATAACAGTCAATGGTAGTAAGTAGTAATAGTAAAACAAGGAGGCAAAGGTTATGGCCGGATATAGAAAACTGTCTAGAACAGCATCACAGAGAAAGGCTTTAATCCGTAACCAGGTTACCGCTTTATTATATAATGGCAAGATAGTTACAACTGATGCTAAGGCTAAGGAAATCCGCCGTCAGGCAGAGCACCTTATCACACTGGCAGTAAATGAGAAGGACAACTTCGAAGAAGTAACTGTTAAGGCTAAGGTAGCCCGTAAGGACAAAGATGGCAAGCGTGTAACTGAAGTCAAAGACGGCAAGAAAGTTACAGTTTACGACGAAGTAGACAAGAAGATTAAGAAGGATGCTCCTTCACGTCTTCATGCTAGAAGAGAAATGCTCAAGGTTCTGTACCCAGTTAAGTCAGTTCCTGAGAAAGGCGCTGGAAGAAAGCGTAATACAGTAGACGTTGATATGGTTGCTAAGCTCTTCGATGAGATTGCACCAAAGTATGCTACTCGTAAGGGTGGATATACAAGAATCGTTAAGATCGGTCAGCGTAAAGGTGACGGCGCTATGGAAGTTCTTATCGAACTCGTATAATTTCTGTATAACTTAAAAGAATTTAATAGATGGCTTCCGGGGGTTCCTCGGGAGCCATTTAACATTATATGTGGATTTTCACTTATGTTTTTGATAACATGAGTCAGTGCGCCTCCCAGAGGTGAAATTGCATGGTTCAGAATAGTTAATAAAGCAATATGAAAAACAAGAGAATTATTCAAGTTGATAATATATCATACAGCTACCCGGTCGGAGCTGCAGTGGATGAGGAGTTCGAGACTGAATCCGCCTCAAAACCTGATATGCAGGCTCAGACACCGGCATCAGATGCACAGACTCCGAAAGCTCTTGATGAGGTGAGTCTGGATATCCAGGAAGGACAGTTTATATGTATCCTGGGCAATAATGGCTCAGGTAAGTCCACGCTCGCAAGGCATCTTAATGCACTTATAATGCCTGACGAAGGAACTGTATGGGTTAATGGTATGAACAGCCGGGATGAAGCCAATATATGGAATATACGTTCACAGGTAGGAATGGTTTTCCAAAATCCGGACAATCAGATGGTGGCTTCACAGGTTGATGAAGAGGTGGCATTTGGCCCTGAAAATATGGGTGTTCCGTCAGAGCAGATAATAAAGGACGTTGCAGATGCACTGGAAGCTGTAGGTATGACAGGCAAGAATAAGGAAAATCCTACTAATCTCTCAGGCGGACAGAAGCAGAGGGTCGCAGTCGCCGGCATTCTGGCCATGAAACCGAAATGCATTGTGTTGGATGAAAGTACTGCCATGTTAGATCCTCAAGGCAGAGATGAGATCATGAATACCGTGCTTAATCTGAACAAGAGTCAGGGCATAACCCTCATTTGCATAACTCATTATATGGAAGAGGCTGTTAATGCTGACAAAATATTTGTTATGAGCCGTGGCAATCTGGTGATGCAGGGAACGCCGAAGGAGATATTCTCAAGAACCGATGAATTAAGCGCGGCGGGTCTGAAGCTTCCTGCAATCTGCCAATTGGCGGAGGAATTAAGAAATCGTGGATTAGATATTCCTAAGGATATAATAACAGAAGATGAACTATATGAATGCGTAAATAAAATTCGTTCACAGGACATGTAATCAATTAATTATAGCCAGGCAGAATATTAGTGAAAAAACCACCATTAATATGTATGATCAGACTAAAATGGTGGGATGGAGCTTATAATGAAAATAAATCTGACAAATGTAAATTATTTATATAATCAGGGAACTATAAGTGAAAAGGATGCTGTAAGAGATGTAACCTTGTCGATAGAAAAGCCTGAATTTATTGCTATCGTAGGCAGTACTGGCTCCGGCAAATCCACATTAATTCAGCTGTTAAATGGTCTTAAGCTTCCGACTTCAGGTATGATCACATACGATGGTGTCAATATAGGTAAGGATAAGAAGCAGCTAAGGGATATAAGATGCAAGGTAGGAATTGTATTTCAATATCCTGAGTATCAGCTGTTTGATGAAAATGTGCTGAAGGATGCTGCATTTGGTCCACACAATAAGGGATGCAGCAATGATGAAGCTATAGAAAAAGCGAAAAACGCCCTGCTTGCAACAGGAATGACGGAGGAATCATTTGACAAATCTCCATTTGACCTGTCAGGAGGAGAGAAGAGAAGGGTTGCCATCGCGGGTGTGATCGCCATGGATCCAGAGATTTTGATCATGGATGAGCCGACGGCCGGACTTGATCCTAAGGGCAAATCAGAGATCTTAGATCTCATAAACGAGCTGCACAAGGCTCGAAACATGACCGTAATAATGGTTTCTCACAATATGGATGAGGTCGCAGAATATGCGGACAGAGTCATTGTAATGCATGAGGGTCAGATTCTGATGGATGGGGATCCCCATGATGTATTTGCAAATGAAGAAATAATTAAACAGGCAGGTCTTAACCAGCCACAGGCTGCAGATTTTTGCAAGAAGCTGGGTATAGATGGACCGATTAAGATCAATGAGGCTGCTGATGCAATAGCAGCATGGGTGAATAAATAAATTATGTTCAGAAATATTACATTGGGACAGTATTATGCAGCCGATTCACAGATACACAGGCTGGATCCCAGGGTTAAACTCCTGGGAGTTGTTGTATATATTGCAGCCCAATTTATCATAAATAACATATGGGGACTTATAATACTGGCCGGGGTTCTGGCACTGGTAATAAAAGCTACCGGCATACCATTCGGATATATGCTGAAGGGACTTCGAGCCATGGCTGTGCTTATAATATTGGCAGTCGTATTTAATATCTTTTCGGGAACCGGCAATGTTATATGGCAGTGGTGGATATTAAAATTCAGCATGGAAGGCGTGCTGAGGGCGGCGTTTTTCGCATTGAGACTCATATGTGTCGTACTGGGAACCAGCATACTTACATATACGACGACACCGACCACTTTAACGGCGGGATTGGAACAAGTGTTTTCGCATTTGCGGGTAATAAAATTCCCTGCTCATGAAATCGCCATGATGATGAGCATAGCACTTAGATTCATACCGATTCTGGCAGAGGAGGTCACTAAGATTACAAATGCACAGCTGGCCAGGGGTGCGGACTTCGAAACCGGCGGCATAATCAAGAAAGCTAAGGGTATGATCCCTATCCTGATTCCGTTGTTTGTATCTGCATTTAAGAGAGCATCGGATCTTGCGACTGCCATGGAAGCCAGATGCTATCATGGCGGCGATGGAAGAACAAGAATGTTTCCGCTTAAATATAAGCATGAGGATAAGGTCGCATATATCATAATCGCAGTATTTCTTGCTGCCGTAATCGCAATGAGAATTCTGATGGATAAGTTTGTAATATCCGGAAGAATCTAAGAAACATCCATGTGGGATTCTGATAATGTCAGAAAACACGATGCTTGAGGATAAGCATTTGAAGAAAACAGTTTTGCATGGCTCCGAATAGTTAAAAAATATCATGAAGAGAATTAAACTTACAATTGCATATGATGGCACGAATTATGTAGGTTGGCAGATTCAGAAGAATGGTCTGGCAGTGGAGCAGGTGATAAATGAGCATTTATCAAGGCTGCTCAAGGAAGATATAGCAGTAATCGGTGCGAGCAGGACAGATTCAGGGGTACATGCACGCGGTAATGTGGCAGTTTTCGATACAGATACGCGCATCCCGCCAGAGAAACTAAGCTATGCGCTCAACCAGTCACTTCCTGAAGACATTAGGATCGCAAGATCGGAGGAGGTTTCGGATGATTTTCATCCGAGATATGCTGATTGCAGGAAGACATATCAATACAATATATTAAACTGCAGATACAATATTCCTACATTAAGGCTCTATAATGATTACATCTATTATTATCTTGACATTGAGAAAATGCGCTGTGCCGCTGAATATCTGATAGGTGAGCATGATTTCGTGGCATTTTCCAGTTCGGGCGGCCAGCAGAAGACTTCAATAAGAACTATTTATAATATAACGATCACAGCAAATGCAATCGATACAATGCCGCAGGCGGCAGAGCCGGACACTGCGTCTGAGATATACAGCAGCGGGCAGAACAACAGAAACTATTGTCCGAAGCAGGTGCATATTTTGATAACCGGAAATGGTTTCCTGTACAATATGGTAAGGATAATAGCAGGAACACTCGAGAAGGTGGGCATGGGTGTATATCCTCCTGAGCATGTGAAGGAAATCCTGGACAGCTGCGACAGAAGACAATCCGCGCCGAAGGCTTCAGCATGCGGGCTTACGTTGATGGGAATTGAATATCTCGACTTGCCAGAGCCCCAATAATGTGTTAAAATTTATCCTTGCGAAACCATAATTTTCACATATGGTTGTGCCGTCATCAGACGGTATATCAATTTGTCTTTTGCGAGGATGAAGGCCTTAAGAGCCGTGCCTGCAGGGACATTTGCAAATATCACGACAACGGGGGTACATCCCGCAGATCGCAGGTTGCAGTTCACAGATAATAATTGAAATAAATAAGTATATAAAATCCAAGAAGGAGTAACTAATATGAGCTTACAGTTTGAAAAACAAGACGGAAATATGGCTATGCTGACAATCGAAAGATCAGCTGAAGAGCTTGATAAGGCTATTGAGAAGGCATATCACAAGATCAAAAATCAGATTTCAATTCCTGGTTTCAGAAAAGGCAAGGTTCCTCAGAAGATGGTTGAGAAGACATACGGCGTAGAAGTATTCTTCGAAGATGCAGCTAATTTCCTGATCAATGATTCTTATAAGGAAGAAATTGATGGATGCGAATTAGAAATCGTATCTCAGCCAGATATCAACGTAACTCAGATCGAAAAAGGCAAGCCTTTCATCTACGAAGCATATGTAGCTATCAAGCCAGAGGTAACATTAGGACAGTACAAGGGTCTTGAGTATTACAAGTCAGATGTTGCTGTATCAGAGGAAGATATCGATAAGGAACTTGAGCGTACAAGAGAGATGAACAGCCGTCGTGTTCCTGTTGAAGACAGAGCAGCTCAGAATGGCGATATCGTTAATCTTGATTTCGAAGGCTTCTGCGATGGCAAGGCATTTGATGGCGGTAAGGCTGACGGTCATTCACTCACTCTTGGATCAGGCACATTCATTCCTGGATTTGAAGAGCAGATCATGGGCAAGAACATCGGCGAAGAGTTTGATGTTAATGTAACATTCCCAGAGAATTATCAGGCAGAGAATCTTGCAGGCAAGGCAGCAGTATTCAAATGCAAATTAAATGACATTAAGGTTAAGGAGCTTCCTGAGCTTGATGATGAATTTGCAGCTGAGGTATCAGATTTCGATACACTTGATGAATACAAGGCAGACATCCGCAAGAATATGGAAGCTGAGAAGGCTGAGGCTGCTAAGCGTACAGCTGAGAATCAGTTAGTTGATGAGGCAATTGCAAATGCTGAGATGGTAATCCCGGGACCAATGGTAGATCTTGAGGTTCAGAATATTGCATATAACTTCCAGAACAGACTGCAGTCACAGGGCATCAGCATGGAGCAGTACTTCCAGATCACAGGCACTACAGCTGAGAAGTTCCTTGAGGAAGCTAAGCCAACAGCTGAGAAGAATATTAAGTCAAGACTTGTTCTTGAAGCTATCGCTGTAGCAGAGAATCTCGAAGTTTCTGATGAGGATCTTGATGCAGAGATTCATAAGATGGCCGAGATGTATCAGATGGAATATGAATCACTTAACAAGATGATCACAGACGAAGAACGTGTTAACATGAAGAAGGACGTTCTTATGACTAAGGCAGCAGATCTGTTATATGATTGCGGTGTAGCTGTAGACAAGCCGGAGGAGGAAGTTAAGACAGAGGAGCCTAAGGCAGAATAAGAGCAGAGACTCCCTGGTAGTTACAATATTTGATTAAGACATGGCGGATTCAGACATGAATCCGCTTATGAATATATAACTGTTGGAGGCAGATAAGCGATAGTGATATCGCAAATGTGCATTCAGACGGTCATACGATTATAATAAAGCACAGGAGGTAAATACATGAGTTTAGTTCCTACAGTCATTGAGGAAACAGGCCGTGGTGAGAGAGCCTACGACATATACTCAAGATTATTAAAAGAGAGAATTATCTTTCTCGCAGATGAAGTTAACAGTGTTACAGCAGGATTAGTGGTAGCACAGCTGTTATTCTTAGAGTCAGAGGATCCTAATAAGGACATTCATTTTTATATCAATAGTCCGGGCGGATCTGTAACGGATGGAATGGCTATTTACGATACCATGAAGTATGTAAAATGTGATGTCTGCACCACATGCATAGGCATGGCAGCAAGTATGGGAGCATTCCTGCTGGCAGGCGGAACGAAGGGCAAGAGATTTGCACTTCCAAATGCAGAGATAATGATCCATCAGCCGTCAGGCGGTGCTCAGGGTCAGGCATCAGATATCAAGATCAATGCAGATCATATTCTGAAGATCAGAGACAAGCTGAACAGAATCCTTGCAGAAAATACCGGCAAGGAGTTAGAGCAGATTCAGAATGATACTGAGCGTGACAACTGGCTTACTGCTCAGGAAGCAAAAGAATATGGACTTATTGATGCAGTAATTGAGGATCATAAGGAATAAGAACAAAACTAATGCCACGGCCTGATATCAGGCGGTGGCATAGTCGGTTGAATAGGAACTTTTAAGAAATAGACAGCTGCTTAAGGAGATATTAAATGGCTGAAAAAAAAGATGTTAAAACAGGAACCAAAACACCTGCAGAGAGATCAGGAAGCAAGAAAATAACGAATGCAAAAGGACCATATTGTTCATTTTGCCTCAGGCCGTCATCAGCAATAGGCGACCAGCTGATCGCGGGACCAGGCGGAGTATTTATATGTGCAGACTGCGTGGAAACCTGTATAGGTATGCTTGGCGGTGTCGTCAACTATCCTGAGGTTACCAATAGCTTTGGACCTGAAATCATTGATGATGAGAATAATACCGATATTAAATTAAAAAAGCCTAAGGAAATAAAGGAATTCCTGGATGAATACGTTATAGGACAGGATAAGGCTAAGAAGGTTCTGGCTGTTCAGGTTTACAATCACTACAAGCGTGTTTTGTCCAATCAGAAGTTAGACGTTGAGCTTCAGAAGAGCAATATTCTTATGTTAGGACCTACAGGTTCAGGCAAGACGTATCTGGCTCAGACTCTGGCTAAAATACTTAATGTACCATTTGCCATTGCAGACGCAACGACCCTGACCGAGGCTGGATATGTAGGCGAGGATGTTGAAAATATCCTTCTTAAACTGATTCAGGCTGCGGACTATGATATAGCGAAGGCTGAGCATGGCATTATATATATCGATGAGATCGACAAGATAACTAAGAAGAGCGAAAATGTTTCTATTACAAGAGATGTTTCGGGTGAGGGCGTGCAGCAGGCATTGCTGAAAATTCTGGAGGGAACAGACGCTTCCGTTCCGCCTCAGGGAGGAAGAAAGCATCCTAGCCAGGAATTGATTCATATAAATACGACCAATATTCTGTTTATATGCGGCGGAGCATTTGCTGGAATAGAGAAGATAATCGAGTCAAGAACAGAACGCAACGGCATGGGATTCGGGGCAGAGATTTATACTGATACTAATAAGGAAGTAGACAGTCTCTTAAGCGACGTTTTGCCGCAGGATCTGATGAAATATGGAATAATACCTGAATTCATCGGCCGTGTTCCTGTAATAGTAACCCTTGAATCCTTGACGCCGGATGACATGGTCAGAATATTGAAGGAGCCTAAGAATGCTCTTATTAAGCAGTATCAGGCACTCTTTAGTCTCGATAAGGTGGAGCTTCGTTTCGAGGATGAGGCTGTTGAGGCTATTGCTAAGAAGGCTTATGACAGGAAGATTGGAGCCAGAGGTTTAAGAAGCATTCTCGAGGACATTATGATGGATATCATGTTCGAGATTCCGTCAGACAGTTCTATAAAAGAATATGTCGTTACCAAGGAAATGGTAGAAAAAGTATGACATTGCAGCATTAGAAAAGAGGCATAATATGAAATTATTAATTTTGGGTGGATTTCTGGGAACAGGTAAGACCAGTGTGCTCATGCCTATTGCCAGAAAAATAGTAGAGATTGAAGGCGGCGCAGATAAGACCCGCGTTGCCATCATTGAAAATGAGATCGGTCAGGTCGGAATTGATACCGCGTTTACAGAGGGTGAAGGCTTTACCACAACGGAGCTGTTCAATGGCTGTGTATGCTGCACATTGGCAGCAAGCCTTATGGATTCACTGTGCCAGCTGGAGAAGGATATAAATCCTGAATGGGTAATTCTTGAAACAACAGGTCTTGCGAGACCACATGATATTGCAGAATCTGTAAAGCGTTATTATGACGAGGAAATGACAACGGCGGTATGTATAACGGTCGATGTTAACCGCTGGAGCAAGATCAAGAGAATTGCAGGAGAGCTCTTAACAGAGCAGGTTGCAAATGCAGATTATGTATTCCTTAATAAGGTTGACCTGGCAGACAAGGAGACAATCGCAACGGTAAGATCTGAGGTAGAGGAGCTTACAGGCGGCCAGGTATATGAAATTTCTGCATCCGCTGATCCGGAAGGTACCGGCCAGGTATGCGCGGAAGTAATTAAGGACATTATCGGTTAAGGAGTGACAGACGATGGAAGAGAAGAAAATCACTGATGAATTAGAGGAAGAGGAATGCTGCGAGCACGAGCATCATCACCATCATCATGACGATGACGAATGCTGCGGACATGAACACCATCATCACCATCATCATGACGATGACGAATGCTGCGGACATGAACACCATCACCACCATCACGACGATGATGATGACGAATGCTGCGAACATGATCACGAACATGATCACGAACATCATCACCACCATGATCATGGACATAAATATGAAGTACCGGGATTTAAGGTATTTGAGACTCATAATCATGAGGGCGCAACCATTTGCTCCTTTGAGAAGGATGTAAAGTCGGATGCAGAGCCTGTAATAAAGAATATGAAGGAATGCATCGGCATTTTAGAAAAATGGCTGGATGAGAATAATGCCCTGATCGGACATGTTAAGGGCTATGTTAAGGAAGCAGGTCCTATTACAACATTTTCAACCGTCGGATATGGTCTTAACGTAGAAAAGCATGACAGCACAACCGTATGCGTCGGATTTGCAAGCATCGTATTCGGACCGTCTGAGGAAGAATTGAAGGATAAGGTTGCCGAAATATTTGCAACTATATAATAGTAATAAAAAATCTCCGCAATATCATAGTGAATATGGTATGCGGAGATTTTTCGCCATTATAATATCAAATTTACGTTCAAGCTAATGTCAGAGTGAGGATGCTCAGGCAGGTCATTCAGCGACTGCGCCTTCTGTCTGGGCATCGCCATTCGTGATTTTCTCAATAAGCTCCCAGATTTCTTCACGGCCTGACTTCGAGGCAGCGGAAAATGGGATAATGATCGCATCCTTTGGAGCATTTAGCCCATCACGGATAATCTTAATATTCTTAGGAATGGCACTCCGGCTCAGCTTATCAGACTTGGTAGCAATCAAAATCGGCTTAAAACCATTACTTACGACCCAGTCATACATCATTTTATCATTAGCCTTAGGCTCATGTCTTATATCCACGAGAAGAAAGACAGCCTTTAGCTGACGGGATGTCTTAAGATATTTTTCAATCATCTTACCCCATTTAGCCTGAGCCTCCAGAGAGGTTTTGGCATATCCGTAGCCCGGAAGATCCACGCAATACATGGAATCATTTATATTGTAGAAATTGATGGTTTGAGTTTTACCTGGCTGTGAAGAAGTTCGCGCAAGGGACTTACGGTTCATAAGTACATTGATCAGTGATGACTTGCCGACATTTGATTTGCCGGCAAATGCAATCTCCGGAAGGCTTGTTTCCGGAAGCTTGCTGGTGGGTCCGCATACTATCTCCAGGTTAACAGATTTAATGATCATAGATTTCTCCATTCAAATTATTGCAGCAGATTCTTAACGATGTAGCTGTAGATGTCCTCTGAATATACTCTGAAATTATGACAGACTCTCTTAGCCTCCTCTTCAGATGGAACAGACAGGTTGATCTCGTAGAGAATAGATTTGCCTTCATTAACTATGCAGTGAGCGATATAGTCGCCGCTGGTATGCTTGTAGTAATCAGTCTGAGTACCCACTTCGTTCTTGAGAGCATATTTGTGTTTCTCCAGAAAATCATTGATGTCTTCCAGTGCACCCTTGGGTATCTGATTTTTGAAAAAAGAAAGAGAAGTATATCCGTCGGGAGTAATGGAATAGTATGACGTATTTCGCATATTTATCATCTCGACAAATCCGGACTCTACAAGTTCAGAAAGTGTTTGCTGAATGTTAAAATAATCAGTATAATTCTTTTCTATAAAGAAGCTGGACAGCTGGGAATTGGTCAGCTGGCAGTCAAGCTTGTTAAGCATATACAGAATCATCAATTTATAGATTGTAGATGAATCAACAGTCATAATTTTCTCCATTAAGAACAATAAAAAATGCCACTAAACATTAGCACAATTGATGATATTTGTAAACGCGGATGCGGGCAAGTCTTTACGAAGCTTAATCGCGCAGTGCCGTGAACCTCGGCGTAGCAGACACTGTTCGAAAACGCCTTCGCTGATCATTTTCTCACAGTGTCTGCGCCGTCCCAGCACGGCGATGTAAGCATTGGTTCGGGTGGCTCTGGACAGCTTCAATTGATGGCTGCTGCCATATAAGTATAAAGGACTTGCTGGAATAGGAGGATTTTAGATGAGTGACGAAAGGATTATAACTGACTCTGCAGCCAGATCCTGCAGGGAGTTTGTTGAAATATTATCATCATCAGCACCAGCGCCGGGTGGCGGAGGTGCGGCCGCACTTACTGGCGCCATAGGAACAGCACTCTGCAGTATGGTAGGCGCGCTGACGGTAGGCAAGAAAAAATATGCAGATGTTGAGGACGAGATGAACAGTCTTATATCCAGATGCAATATCCTGCAGAATGAATTGCTGGATCAGATACAGGCGGATGAAGAGGGTTTCCTGCCGCTGGCCAGGGCATATGGAATCCCGAAGGACGACCCGGGTCGGGCGCAGGTATTAGAAGAAGCAACCATAGCAGCCTGTCAGGTTCCGATGCATATTATGGAGCTGTGCTGCGAGAGCATCGATCTTATAGCCGCTGCAGCTGAGAAGGGCTCTAGGCTGGTGGTTTCTGATGCAGGCTGTGCAGCAGCAATAATTAAGGCAGCACTTCAGGCGGCATCTCTTAATGTATTTATTAATACGAAAACACTGGGCAATAGAGACAAGGCCGATGAGCTTAACAGCATTTGCCTGAATATGCTGGATGAATATTCAGGCAAGGCTGATAAGATTTTTAATACAGTAAAGGATGGGCTATTGAAAAGAGATTAGCGCGAAAGATTCCAGACCTTGCGTTGCTATTTATGCCGCAAACTATAGGATGGCAGAGCGGAGCATTCCTGTAACTCAGAAATAACGCCAATTGAATAAAAGAAAACCTCTAAGTAAGATAAAGGAGATTTAAATGGCTAAATTATTATTGGGAAAAGAAGTCACTTCATCAATAAATGAACAGCTGCAGATACGAACAGAAAAACTAAAGAAGCAGGGCATTATACCGAGGCTCGCAATCGTAAGATGTGGTGAGAACCCTTCGGATATGGCCTATGAGCGGGGCGCGATGAACCGCGCCGGGCTCATAGGAGTTGAAGTAAAGCAGATTGTTATGCCTGCAAATGTAAAAAAAGAAGAGCTGTTAGGAGTGATTGATGAAATTAATCAGGACGGCTCTGTTCATGGCTGCCTGCTTCTAAGGCCGCTTCCTTCACATTTAAGGGACAGCCAGGATGAGATCTGCAACCAGTTATTGCCGCAGAAGGATGTTGACTGCATGACAGATCTGTCAAATGCTGGTGTATTTATGGGCAAGAAGCTGGGCTTTGAACCCTGCACAGCTAGGGCATGTATTGAAATATTAGACCATTATGGCATTGACTGCGCTGGGAAGAATGCAGTCGTTATAGGCCGCAGCCTTGTAATCGGAAGACCAGTGGCGATGATGCTGATGCATAAGAATGCTACCGTGACCATTTGCCATACTAAGACTAAGGACATTGCCGGGATTGCAGCAAATGCAGATATCATAATTACCTGCGCCGGCGTACTGGGCAGCTTGACCCGCGATTTTGTCAGGCCAGGACAGATAATCATAGATGTATCGGTTAACTGGGATGAAAATAAGATTAATTCCAAGGGAACTAAGGGCGCCATGGCGGGAGATGCGGTATTTGAAGATGTTGAACCGATAGTCGGTGCGATTACACCGGTTCCTGGGGGAGTAGGAGCCGTTACCACATCTGTACTTATAAGCCATGTTGTAGAAGCCGCTGAAAGATCCCGCTTACAATAATTATTTGTTGACTTTTTTTGATTCGTGTGTATATAATCACCGTCGAAGAAATCTAAATATTATCACTTCGATAATTTATTCCATGATTGTTTGTGTTGATTAACTATTTTTAGAGTATAGAGGAATACACGAGGGTTTATGAGAGAAAAACTTAATTCGCTCCCATTAGCAGAGCTGAGAGAAATTGCTAAAACAAATGGTCTGAAGGGTGTATCAGGTCTAAAAAAGGCGGAGCTGGTGGACCGTTTGATGGTAATGGCTGAGGAGCAGAAGAGAAATGAAGAAATAGCAGCCAAGGCAGTAAGTAAGGCTCAGACAGATGTAAAAAAGAATGATGAAAATGATGCAGGGTCCAAGAAATCTGATACTGCAGCAAGAAGAACCACGGCATTAAAGAAAGGTGCTGAGGCGGCAAGAAAGAACGAAGCATCTAAGAAAGGTACTGAATCTGCAGAAAACAGCAAGGCTGCTGCGGCACATACGATCATATCTAAGGAAAAGAGTCAGATATCATCTGACAGCAGATCCAGATCAGAAGCAGCAGATAAAAATGCCATGAGCAAGGCTTCGTCAAGATTGAGAGCCAAAACCCCGGCAAAGCCTGTTCCGGTTGCTGCATTAAATAAGAAAATTTCTGATACAGCGGTTGCTGACGTTGAAGCTAAAATGGATGCTCAGTTTAAGCCGGAGGTTAAGACTGAAGCCATAACACTGACAGAAGGAATAAAGGAAGCAGAGCCTGCAGAGAGAACAGAAGAGGAGCTGATCGAAAGAGCCCTGAGAGAAGCTAAGGAAGAAGAGACCAGACTCGATTCGGGAATAGTAGCCCATGGAATCCTGGAAGTATTAAGCGACGGCTATGGATTTATCAGGAGTGATAATTATCTCTCGGGAGAAAACGATGTTTATGTATCCCCATCGCAGATCAAGAAATTCTCCCTGAGAACAGGCGACATGCTGATGGGTAAGGTGCGAATCAAAACCCAGAATGAGAAATTTGGAGCACTGTTAAGACTGGACAGAGTTAACGGAGTCCTTCCGATAGAGGTAGAAAAGAGAAGAAATTTCGAGGATCTTACACCTATTTTCCCGAATGAGAGATTAAGACTCGAGCAGGTAGGCGAAAAAAACATTGCCATGAGAGTATTTGACCTGATCTCACCTATTGGAAAGGGGCAGAGAGGCATGATCGTATCGCCTCCTAAGGCAGGCAAGACTACCCTCCTTAAGGGCGTAGCCCATTCTATTCAGAAGAATAACCCTGAGGTACATATTCTGATTCTTCTTATTGATGAGAGACCTGAGGAAGTTACCGATATAAGAGAGAGCATAGTAGGGGAAAATGTTGAGGTGATTTATTCAACATTTGACGAGCTCCCGGAGCACCATAAGAGAGTATCGGAGATGGTGATTGAGAGAGCGAAAAGGCTTGTTGAGATGGGTCGCGACGTCATAATACTTCTTGACAGTATTACAAGGCTTGCGAGGGCTTATAATCTCCTGGTTCCTCCTAGCGGACGAACCTTATCAGGCGGTCTGGATCCGGCAGCACTTCATATGCCTAAGAGATTCTTCGGCGCAGCAAGAAATATACGTGAGGGTGGCAGCCTTACGATACTTGCTACCGCGCTTGTGGATACAGGCAGTAAGATGGATGATGTTGTATATGAAGAGTTCAAGGGTACGGGTAATATGGAACTTATCCTTGACAGAAAGCTGCAGGAGAAGAGGGTATTCCCGGCCATTGATATTGCCAAGTCAGGAACCAGAAGAGACGATCTCTTATTAAGACCTGAGGAGCAGGAGGCTGCATATATCATTCATAAGGCCACAGGTGGTCTTAAGGCAGAGGAAGCAACAGAGAAGATACTGGATCTGTTTGTAAGAACAAGGACAAATAGTGAATTTATAGAGAAGATACGAGGCAATAAATACTTTTAATGCTTGATAGTTAAGAATAATTATGATAAGCTGATACAGCTTGTCTGGGTGCCTTGAAGATCAGGCATTCGATAAAATAATAATTTTCGAAGAGTTAAAAGTTTTTCGATTCAAAATGAGGTGAAAAAATGAGAGAAAGTGTACAGCCAACATATTATGAGGCAACAGTTACATGCAACTGCGGTAACGTATTTACAGTAGGATCAACTAAGTCAGAGATCCACGTAGAAATTTGTTCAAAGTGTCATTCATTCTTCACAGGCCAGCAGAAAGCTTCTAAGGCTCGTGGTCGTGTTGAAATGTTTAACAAAAAATATGGTGTTACACAGAAGTAGCAAACTGTATATGAGGCTGAACTTTGTTCAGCCTGTTTTTTTAATGCAAGGGTGAGAGCCCTTGCATTTTACGTGTTAGTGGTGACGCTGCCGGCAGGCAGCATGCGTGTTCATACAAGGAGATAAGAATGAGATCATGTAATATGGGAGGTCAGGCTGTAATCGAAGGCGTAATGATGCGCTACAGGAATAATGTAGCTGTATCAGTAAGAAAGCCGGATGGCAGCATACGAGTAGGATGTATGAAATATGCCAGCGCAACATCCAAACATCCATTTCTGAAATGGCCATTAGTTAGAGGCGTTGTCTCATTTGTTGACTCGCTGGTGCTGGGCATTAAGACTCTTATGTATTCAGCCAGCATATTTGAAGAAGAGGCAGATGAGAAGGATAAGACAGAAGAAAAAAGATCAGAGGTCGTCTCGGAATCATTAGAAAAGAAAGAGACCTCCAAGGGTGAGGCTGCATTAATGACGGGTACAGTGGTATTCTCTCTGGCGCTTTCAATAGTATTATTTGTTCTGCTTCCATACTTGGTATCCTCATGGATAACCAGCATATCAGATTCAACAGTACTGCTGGCAGTAGTCGAAGGAATCATTAAGGTAGGCATCTTCATCGGATATCTTGCGGTTATATCACTGATGCCTGATATAAGAAGAACCTATATGTATCACGGCTCTGAACATAAATGTATTAACTGCATAGAATCGGGTCTGGACCTGACGGTTGACAATGTCATGAAATCGTCCAAGGAGCATCGCAGGTGCGGAACCAGCTTCCTGTTCTTCGTCGTACTTATAAGCATCATATTCTGTATGTTCATAAGAGTTAAGACATGGTGGCTGAGACTGGTTATAAGACTTCTTATAATCCCGCTTGTGGCAGGCGTATCCTATGAATTCATACAGTGGGCAGGAAATACAGACAAGAAGATCGCATATTACCTCAGTAAGCCGGGTCTGTGGATGCAGGCACTTACAACCAAGGAGCCGACAGCTGATATGGTAGAGGTAGCGATCCAGTCGGTTGAGCATGTATTTAACTGGAGAAAGTATCTCGAAGATATGAGAAATGATCCGCATTGGAATGACAAGCAGGCATGCAAGAACAGAAAATCATGTGGTGCAGATCCATATGATATTGAAAATGCCGATTAAGACCAATGTCCGTTGTGAAGCCGGGCTTTGGCAAATCAGCGGAAGATATACAGAGATGACATTTCCCCTGGCTGAGGGATAATTCAGCCATATAGCCTTTTGAGGCTTCTATATAAAGGACAGGAAAAATAAATGACCTTAGAAGAATTATATAAACAAGGAACAGCGACACTTAAGGAGGCAGGCATAGAGAATCCCTCTGTAGATGCCTTCTATTTGCTGGAATATGCAGCAGGAATAGACAAGAAGAAATACCTGCTATTCAAGGAGCAGAAGGTAAGCGAGCTTAATATTAAGCAGTATACAGATCTGATCGAGAAGAGAACCACGCGCATCCCGTATCAGTATATAACGGGAAGGGCGGATTTCGCAGGATTGACATTCGAGGTCAACGAGCATGTATTGATACCGAGGTTAGATACCGAGATCTTATTCGAGCAGGCATTAAGAAAGCTTAAACACAGAGCCTATGTGCTGGATCTGTGCACGGGCTCCGGTGCACTGGGAATCGCGCTTAAGAGATATAGGCCGGACATTCACATGGTCATGAGTGATATATCAGTAGAAGCGCTGGATGTGGCAAATGCAAATGTCGGACATAACCATATGAGTGTGGCTGAAAAGACAGGCCAGGCCAATGATCCTGACGATCTCATATATGGCTATGATCTGTTCTATAACATCAGGCTGATCCAGAGCGATCTGTTCGATAATATGGCAGCAGATGAGTCGGAGGTTTCAGAGGATAAGACATTGACAGGCAGGTTCGATGTTATCGTATCTAATCCGCCATATGTCACAAATGCCGAATATGAAGAGCTGATGCCGGAGGTGAAAAACCATGAACCTAAGCTGGCTCTTACAGCAGGTGAGGATGGCCTTGATATGTATAGAAGAATAGCAGCGGATGCGCCTAAGTTTCTTACAGATGAAGGCGTGCTGTTATTAGAAATCGGATGCAGCCAGGCAGAAGCAGTATCAGAGCTGCTTAAGGAAAATGGTTTCAAGGATATTACAGTTGTTAAGGATCTGGCAGAATTAGACAGAGTCATCATATGCCATAAGTGACGGCAGGAAATGAACGTATGTCAGATGTTCGACAAATGACGTTTAACGTCGAACATTTGACACACAAGGTTTCACAAATATGATGATAAGCAGCAGAAAGCCAGGAGATAAAGATGTTTGATAAATTAGAATCGATAGAGAAAAGATATGCGGAGGTTCTTCAGGAGCTCTCAAGCCCTGATGTGGCTAATGATCAGAATCATTTCAAGAAGCTTATGAAGGAGCAGAGCGATCTGGCACCAATAGTTGAAAGCTACCGCAAATATAAAGCAGCCAAGCAGACTATAGATGACAGCCTTGAGATCCTCGAGACAGAAAATGATGAGGAAATGAGAGAGCTGGCTAAGGAAGAGCTGGCTGAGGCTAAGAAGGATTTAGAGGAAATAGAGGGTATTCTTAAGATTCAGCTCCTTCCTAAGGATGAAAATGATGACAAGAATGTTGTAATGGAGATAAGAGCCGGCGCAGGCGGAGATGAAGCAGCATTATTTGCCGCAGAATTATATAGAATGTATTGCAGATTTGCCGAGCTTAATGGCTGGAAGACAGAGCTGGTTTCATTTAATGAGATGGGACTGGGCGGCATGAAGGAAGTTGTATTCATGATCAACGGCCAGGGCGCATATTCTAAGCTTAAATACGAGAGCGGCGTTCATCGTGTACAGCGTGTTCCGGTAACAGAATCAGGCGGACGTATCCATACATCAACAGCTACAGTTGCCGTAATGCCTGAGGCAGAGGATGTGGATGTTCATATTGATATGAACGACTGCAAGTTCGATGTATTCAGAGCATCAGGAAACGGTGGTCAGTGTGTTAATACAACTGACTCTGCAGTTCGTCTTACCCATATTCCGACAGGTATCGTAATTTCCTGTCAGGATGAGAAGTCACAGCTCAAGAATAAGGACAAGGCTCTTAAGGTACTGAAATCCAGACTATACGATCTGGAGCTTCAGAAGAAGCAGGCAGCAGAGGCAGCCGAGAGAAAGAGTCAGGTAGGAACCGGTGACAGATCTGAGAAGATTAAGACATATAATTTCCCGGAAAATCGTGTTACAGATCACAGAATCAAGTTTACGACATACAAGCTGGCCAGCATATTAGATGGCGATCTCTTCGAACTGATAGATAACTGCATTGCAGCAGACCAGGCGGCTAAGCTGTCCGCGCAGTCGGAGTCGTAAATATAGTAGCGATTAAATGAATTCGATAAAGTTACAATGTGTCACAGGTTATGTTGAAAAATGAAGATTAGTTGCCCCGTGCTGGGACGGCGCAGCTCCCTGCGAGAAAACAATCAGCGTAGGCGTTTTCGAGCAGGGGCTGCACGCCGAGGTTCACAGCACGGGGTGACGTTATAACAAGTGTAATGTGGAGAGAATTATGAGCAATATAAAAGACATTAATCTCGCACCGAGCGGACATCAGAAGATCGAGTGGGTCAGAAGAAATTGCCCGCTGTTAAGATCGATGATGGAAGAATATAGCAAGACTCAGCCACTTAAGGGTATCAGAGTCGCATTGTCGGTGCATCTTGAGGCTAAGACGGCGCTCCTGTGCCTTACATTGAAGGCTGCAGGTGCCGAGATGTTTGTTACAGGATCCAATCCGCTGTCAACTCAGGATGATGTGGCAGCAGCATTAGTGGAAGAGGGACTGGAAGTATTTGCATGGTATGGCTGTACAGACGAAGAATATTATGCCAATATAAGAGCCGTCCTTGAAAACAACTGCCAGATTATAGTTGATGATGGCGGCGATCTGGTGCATATGCTTCATAACGAGATGCCAGATAAGATTCAGTATGTTATCGGCGGATGTGAGGAGACCACCACAGGCATTAACAGATTAAAAGCCATGAACAGGCAGGGCATGCTTAAATTTCCTATGGTCATGGTAAATGATGCGCAGTGCAAGCATTTCTTCGATAACAGATATGGCACGGGACAGTCAGTATTTGACGGCATCAACAGAACAACGAATCTTATCGTAGCAGGTAAGGTGGTTGTTGTGGCAGGCTATGGCTGGTGCGGCAAGGGTACCGCCATGAGAGCTAAGGGCTTAGGCGCCAGAGTAATCGTTACCGAGATCGACCCTGTTAAGGCTATTGAGGCTGTAATGGACGGATTTGACGTTATGCCTATGACAGAGGCGGCTAAAATAGGCGATCTGTTCATCACTGTAACAGGCTGCAGCAAGGTTATATCAGAGGACGCATTTGCCGTGATGAAGGACGGCGCTATTATGTGCAACGCGGGACATTTCGACGTCGAAGTTGATATGGCACTGCTGCGCAGAATTGCGATATCCTCCAGAGAGATGCGTAAGAATATAATGGGTTATGAGATGCCGGACGGCAGATGGCTGCATGTGATCGGCGAGGGCAGGCTGGTCAATCTGGCAGCAGGCGACGGACATCCGGCTGAGATCATGGACATGAGCTTCGCTATCCAGTTTATGTCAGTAAAATATCTCGTCGAGCACCAGGGCGATTTGAGCGAGAAGCTTATTAAGGTTCCGGACGAGATCGACAGTCTGGTGGCATACAGGAAACTCGCCATGTTAGGCAAGAAAATAGATGTACTCACAGAAGAGCAGAAGGAGTACCTTGCAACAGAGTAATTATTAATAGGTTATACATACCGGAGGGAAAATAATGAACGCAATTATTACTGTAGTAGGTAAGGACAGGGTAGGCATTATAGCTGGAATATGCGTCAAGCTGGCAGAATTTAATGTAAACGTTCTGGACATTTCACAGACGATCCTGCAGAACAGCTTCACCATGGTCATGGCGGTTGATATTGAGAATATCAAGGTGCCATTTTCAGAGGTTGCAAATGCATTGACTGAACTGGGCAAGGAGATGGAACTGAGCATCCATATCCAGAGAGAAGAAATATTTGATGCAATGCACACAATCTGAAATGCACAGTAGACGCGGCTGGCAGATATGATGCTGCGGATGCAGGACGCTGCCAGGTCAGGTGCTTTTATGTAAATGCGGATGCTGTATGCAGCCGTAATAAATTAAGGGTATAAAATATGATTAATCAAAAAGATATACTTTCAACTATTCAGATGATTGAGCAGCAGCATCTGGATATCAGAACCGTAACTATGGGTATCTCGCTTTTAAGCTGCTGTGATGAAGATATCAATAAGGTATGTACAAATGTTTATGACAAGATCTGCAGGTATGCAGAAAAACTGGTTCCTGTATGTCAGGATATAGAATTAGAGCTCGGAATCCCAATCGTTAACAAGAGAATATCTGTAACACCTATGGCGATGGTGGGTGCTGCATGTAAGAGCACAGATTATACACCGCTGGCCATAGCGCTGGATAAGGCAGCGAAAAATTGCGGCGTTAACTTCATCGGCGGATTTTCAGCACTGGTTCAGAAGGGCATGACAGATGCAGACCTTAACCTGATCAATTCTATCCCAGAGGCACTGTCTCAGACAGATATGGTTTGCTCTTCCATCAATGTCGGTTCTACTAAGGCCGGCATCAACATGGATGCAGTAGCATTGATGGGACGGATTGTTAAGAAAACAGCGGAGATTACTAAGGATAGAAATGGCATCGGCTGTGCTAAGCTCGTTATCTTCTGTAATGCTGTAGAGGATAATCCGTTCATGGCAGGAGCATTTCATGGAACAGGCGAGCCGGAACGCGTTATTAATGTAGGCGTATCCGGACCTGGCGTTGTTCATACTGCTCTTAAGGATATCAAGGGCGCACCGCTTGACGTAGTAGCCGAGACCATTAAGAAGACTGCATTCCGAGTTACGAGAGTAGGTCAGTTAGTTGCACAGGAAGCTTCGAAGCGCCTTGATACACCATTTGGCATCGTAGACCTGTCACTTGCACCTACACCGGCAGTAGGAGACTCAGTTGCAAGAATTCTTGAGGAAATGGGACTGGAGGTCTGCGGAACTCATGGAACAACGGCAGCTCTGGCTATGCTTAATGATGCTGTCAAGAAGGGCGGCATTATGGCATCGTCATCAGTCGGCGGTCTGTCAGGCGCATTCATCCCTGTATCAGAGGATGAGGGAATGATCGCAGCTGCAAGATGCGGAACCTTATGCATCGATAAGCTGGAGGCAATGACCTGTGTATGTTCAGTAGGCCTTGATATGATAGCCGTACCTGGCGATACACCTGCGGAGACAATCTCAGCAATTATCGCAGATGAAGCAGCCATCGGCATGATCAATAATAAGACAACAGCTGTCAGACTTCTTCCAACACCAGGCACTAAGGTGGGAGATACTATCGAGATGGGCGGCCTGTTAGGCGACGCTCCGGTTATGGAAGTTCATAAGGAATCAAGCCACGACTTCATAGCAAGAGGTGGACGCATCCCAGCCCCGATCCACAGCTTGAGAAATTAAAAATTGATTAGATAGGATGTATAATGTCGTAGGTTTTTGAGGCTGCGGTTGCGTCAGCCATTACTATACAAGATGAGGTTCTTACATGCGTGAAATTAATGTACAGCAAATATCTGATGCAATAAGAGATATGTGCATCAGCATCAATCTGAAACTATCTGATGACATGAAAGCAGCACTGAAAAATGCTGAGAAAAATGAGTCTAATCCATTGGGATCTCAGATCTTGAATATTCTGGAGCAAAATCTCACTATCGCCGAATCCGACAGCATACCTATCTGCCAGGATACGGGCATGGCTGTCGTTTTTCTAGAGATTGGTCAGGATGTCCATCTGGTGGGCGGCAGCATCGAAGACGCTGTTAATAATGGTGTATCTCGCGGCTATACTGACGGATATCTAAGGAAGTCTGTTGTTCGTGACCCACTCGACAGAGTCAATACTGGTGATAATACCCCGGCCGTAATCCATTACAATATAGTTCCAGGTGAAAATGTCAAAATCACACTGGCTCCTAAGGGATTCGGAAGTGAGAATATGAGCAAGGTCTGTATGCTAAAGCCAGCTGACGGTGCAGAGGGTGTACTTGATGCGATTGTTAATGCGGTTAAGGATGCTGGTCCTAATGCCTGCCCACCTGTTGTCGTAGGTGTTGGTATAGGCGGAACATTTGAAAAATGTGCGATTTTGGCCAAGAAGGCTCTCACCCGACCTGTCGGATCACATAGTGATAAAGAACATATCCGTAAATTAGAAGAAACTGCGTTAGAGAAAATCAATGAATTGGACATTGGACCTGCAGGATTGGGCGGCAATACTACGGCGCTCGCTGTAAATATTGAAACCTATCCGACTCATATCGCAGGACTTCCTGTTGGCATAAACATTTGCTGCCACGTAAACAGACATATATCGGTTACCATATAAGTCCAGGGCTTCGAGGCAAGTATGATCCGCAAATCATCTGCCAGCCGATTTTGTACAGTCTTGACCAAGTAATTAGGAGAAATCACGATGGATAAGAAGATCACACTTCCATTAACGGACGAAATCATAAATTCACTTCATGCAGGTGACATGGTATATCTGACGGGCACTGTTTATTCTGCAAGGGATGCCGCTCACAAAAGAATGATTGAATCAATCGAACATGGCGACGCTCTGCCATTTGATATAAAAAATACTACCATATATTATCTGGGACCTACGCCGGCCAGAGAGGGACAGGTCATCGGATCTGCAGGTCCTACCACTTCATCAAGAATGGATAAGTATGCGCCCACTCTGCTAGACATGGGACTTAAGGGAATGATCGGCAAGGGCAAGAGAAGTACAGCAGTAATAGACGCAATGAAGCGCAACAATGCTGTATATTTTGCTGCCATCGGAGGTGCTGGCGCACTGCTTTCCAAGCAAATCAAGAAAAGCGAGGTAATCGCCTACGACGACCTCGGAACAGAGGCAATACGTAAGATGTACGTGGAGGATTTCCCCGTTATCGTCGTAATTGATAACCAGGGCAATAACCTGTATGAG
>CAVARE010000050.1:0-11180 GCA_963591145.1 Anaerotignum sp.
AAAAAAGTCCCGTATCCGGCGGCAAATACCGACACAGAGCGACAAGGGACGACAGCAAAGAGCCTTGCTCCTAAGCACTAGTTGAGGGTTCGATTCCCCCAGGGAACGTTAGTTAAGAAAGCAGTAATGATGAAGAATCATTGCTGCGGTTTTGCATGCGCTGAACAATCTCGATAAAGACTTTCTGCTTGTTGCAAAGGATGATGAAATGGGCAGACAGCTTCAGGATCTGAAACTGATCACGAGAAAACGAGCACCAAGGAGGAATACTAATGGTTGTCAATGTGCCATTAGATGAGAGTTTGACTATCCTTCTTCCACCAAAACGGCTCATAGATTGACTTGATCAGCTTAACGACTCTGTTGGAATCGCCGGGCTCGACCACATAATCTGTCCTGCCAGGGATCGTGCCTATGGTAATGACGCGGTCACAGTTAACTTCCTTAATGAGCTGTTCGAGCATGTTGTCTCTCGTGGCATTTTGGTCATAGATCTTAATATAGGAATATCCGGGATAGTCCTTGGATGGATACTTGAGGATCTTCATATTAGCAGGGAAGTCAGAGCCCTGCATTTCTTTATAGATGCTCTCAATCACATCCGTTTTGTTGAGCAGCATGAAATAAACCACAGATTCGCCATCAGACAGCGGCCGCTGCACATAATTTCTGTAGGGAGATTTGCGCAGCTTGGCTATCAATTGATTGTAAATCTCCAGATCCGTTTGCTGGTAATAGATAATCAGAAGATCCTGGATGATGACATTTGCAAAATACGGAATCTGCCTTTCATCCAGAAACTCGGCGATCCTGCGGCTGCATTCAGGCTCGATAACACAGACCTTCTTATATCTTCTGTCCTTAAAATCATATAGAGCTGCACCATCCATGACGATAACAGGGAGCTGCAAATGAATATCTCCGATAGACTCGCTGATGGCAGCAGGGGTTCGCATGGTTGAAACTGTGAACAGGGCGCCGTCTTCGATCATGCGGTTGAGCTCGACTTTTTCAAATCCTGACAGATTATCATGACGGTTCAGCAGCGTCTCATCTACTCCTGAGACAAATAGAATACCGCGATTTCTGCGCCTCGGAAGCGAGAAACTGTTGACGATAACGCCTAAAATAATACCAATCATGGTATCAAGGAATCTGTTCCATACGAACAGATATGGATTGGCATCGCCCAGGTGATTGACGACGATGCTTAAGAATACAACGCATGAGAAATATGAGGCCTGTTTCTTACCGATAACGACTGTCGTATAGAGTGTGAGCACTATAAATACTGAGACTACGAGGGCCTTGGCAAATTTCTCCGCCGTATCCTGCGAGGCATCTGCCACATGAGCATCTATGGCGGCATAGAGAGCTCTTAATAGCATCAGCACAATTAAGCCATAGACAGCGCCTATGGTTGTGCCGATCGTTCGCTGCTGAGCCTTGGCCTTGGTTTCAGAGATGTAATCCTGCATGCACCAGAGAACGGCCAGCTGGGAATAAAAAACTATGCCTTCCCCGCCGCGGAGCATATTAATCAGAAAGCATAAAAAAACACCGATTGCGGACTTGATGATACGCAGTCCGATAGGCGGAAAATCCAATTTTCTAATCTTAGACATCTTATTCATCGCAAAAACTCCCTCTGCTCTATGCATTTGTGATATCACATGGGGAGTATAAGATCCCGGCTGCAAGAAATCAATATGTAGAAAGTCATGTGGTTGACAAACACCTCAATTATCATTAGAGTAGCAATAATTCATAAAAACCATATAGAGGGGCTACTGAAAATGAATATTATTAATAAGGAAGAATTACTGCGAGGACTATCTGATTCGCAGGTAAATGAGAGCAAGAATAAATATGGAACGAATGAACTGGCCAAGAAGGAGACGGCTTCGTTGTGGTCTATGTTCATAGGTTCCTTCGGAGATATCTGGATCAAGGTGCTGTGCATAGCTCTGGTTCTTAAGATTATTCTCGCGATCCTGGGAGTATTCGTGCCGGCACTGGCAGGCGATAATGATGTTATAGAGATATTAAGCATTGTATTGGCGGTTGCACTGGCGACGGGATTCAGTACGCTGTCGGAATACCGAAATACCTCCCGAAGTGAGGCTCTGCAGGAGGAATATAATAAAACATTTGCCAAGGTAATACGAAATGGCAGCCTGATCAATATCCTCACCAGCGAGATCGTTAAGGGCGATACCATCCTGATTCAGGCGGGCGATAAGGTGCCTGTGGATGGCCTTCTGATAGATGGTCATATCAAGGTATCTCAGGCCGCACTTAATGGCGAGTCCAGGGATGAGGATAAGAAGGCGGCGGAGACCATGGAGGATGCGGAGTCTACAGACTATGCATCAGAATCTAAGGTATTCATGGGCTCTGTAGTAACCTCTGGCGAGGCCTATATGGTAGCTACTGTGATCGGAGATGAGTCAGAACTGGGTAAGATCAACAAGGCGCTTACCAGCGATGACAGCGGTGAGGAGCGTAAGGATACTTCCAGCCTGAAGCTGGAGGTGGTTGCAGCGGGTATAGGTAAGCTGGGTATCTCGGCCGCAGCCATTGCAGGAATATTGCATGTGCTCTTATCACTGACCAGGTCTGAAGAAGCGATCACAACAGTATCCGTACTCTTACTGATCGCGGAGGCGGTGATGCTGATGGCATCCATTATCATCATGGCGGTTCCGGAGGGACTTCCTATGATGAACAGTCTCGTTCAGTCCATGAATACGGAGTCTATGTATAAGAAGAATATCCTCGTAAGCCACAAGGCAGCATTTTCCGACTCCGCCTACATGAACGTTCTCTTTAGCGACAAGACCGGAACCATTACGCAGGGCAACCTCTCGCTGGTTGAGTTTATAACAGGCGCCGGCGATATCGTGGACAGCATTCCAAACCAGGAATTTATTGAAGCAATCACAATCAATAACCTGGCTAAAACCTCTGAGGGCAAGGCCATCGGAAGCAATAATATGGACAGGGCACTGCTTACATATGCTCTGGCTCACGGTTATGACGAGTCGCAGCAGGATCACAGCAAGGTTCTGGAGGTCAGCGGATTCGACTCCGAGAAGAAGTGTGCTACAGCCGTTCTTAAGGACGGCACCATCTATTGGAAGGGCGCGACGGAGAATATTATAGATAAGATTACTCATTACAGGCTGCCGGACGGGGAGGAGAGAGCCTTTACTGAGGCAGACAGGGCTGCGGTAGAAGGGCAAATGCATGCGCAGGCCAAAAGAACTATGAAGCTGCTGTCAGTGGCCCGTCTCGAAGGCGATAAGACAATTCTTCTTGCAATCCTCTGCCTCCGTGATAATGTTCGTACGGATGCAGTTGAGACTGTGCAGATCCTTAATACGGCCGGCATCCAGGTAGTTATGGTTACAGGCGATGCGGAGGAGACGGCCGTTGCCATCGCTAAGGAAGCAGGCATCGTACAAAATGAAGAGACAGATGTGGTTCTTACTCATGAACAGCTAGAGCAGATGTCAGATGAAGAGCTTAAATTAAAGCTGCCGCACCTTCGCGTGGTCAGCAGAGCTAAGCCTTTAGATAAGAAGAGACTGGTACTTCTGTCGCAGCAGCTTGATAATGTCTGTGGTATGACAGGCGATGGCGTTAATGATGCTCCGGCACTTAAGCAGGCGGATGTTGGATTTGCCATGGGAGACGGAACAGCGGTAGCCCAGGAGGCTGGAGACGTTGTTATCCTTAACAATAGTCTTACATCTATTAAGGACTGTATCCTTAATAGCCGTACCATGGCCAGGTCAGTCGGCAAATTCCTGATCTTCCAGCTGACGGTTAATGTAAGTACGCTGTTAATGAATATTATTGCTCCGATTCTGGGATGGGCCGAGCCATTTACCATCGTACAGATTCTCTGGATCAATTTGATCATGGATACTCTGGCCGCAATGGCATATGGCGGAGAGCCGATCCTGGACAGATATATGAAGGAACAGCCAGCCAAAAGAACCGATAATATACTTACAACATATATTAAGTCAGCCATCGGCGTAAGCTCCGTGTTTATTACGCTGGGATCTGTTATGATCCTGGAGAACATGGCAGGGATCACGAGCTTCGTTACCCCGGCCAACTGTGCGGATCCTGAACTGTACAAGAGAACCTTTATGTTCGCCTTCTTCATCTACTCGATTATATTTAACAGCCTGAATACCAGATCAGAGAGATATAATCTGTTCGAGCATATCGGCGAAAACAAGAAATTTATTCTTGTTATGTGCTGCATCTTCGTGCTGCAGACGATCATAATAGAACTGGGTGGAGCGGTATTCGGAACGACGATGCTTAGTGCCAAAGCACTGATAGTATCAGTGGTGCTGGCAATTTTAATAATCCCGGTAGATATGGTCAGAAAGGTTTTTGTGCGAAAGTAACATAAGCGGATATATGCATAAAAAAAGACAAAATTAAGGCTAAAAAGTATTCGACAACGTCAAATACCGGATGTATAATAACCACCAAATTAGCTTAATAAAGCGATGTTAACAGATAATTTGCTTATAGTAAGCGGATTTATTTGCTCACATAAATAAAATAGGAAAGGGAAAACTACTATGAAAATGAAAAAAATTATTGCAGCTGCAGTAATGATGATGATGGCAGCTACAACCGTATGCGGTACAGCAATGGCTTCAGAGTCAACAGAAGCATCAGGCACATTCAAGATCGGAGGCATCGGACCTCTTACAGGCGGCGCTGCTATCTATGGAACAGCTGCTATGAATGGCGCACAGATCGCTGTTGACGAGATCAACGCTTTAGGCGGCGCTATCCAGTTCGAGTTCAAGGCAGAAGATGATGTTCACGATGCTGAAACATCTGTTAATGCTTACAACAATCTTATGGACTGGGGAATGAATTTCCTCGTTGGTACAGTAACAACTACCCCATGCCTTGCTGTATCAACAGAAACAAACAAAGACAGAGTATTCGAGATCACACCTTCTGCTTCAGCAGCATCAGTTGTTGCAGGTAAGGATAATGTATTCCAGGTATGCTTCACAGACCCTAACCAGGGTGTTGCATCAGCTGACTATATGGCAGAGAATTTGGCAGATTCTAAGATCGCTGTAATCTACAAGAACGATGATGCTTATTCACAGGGTATCCGTGATACATTCGTTTCAGAAGCTGCTGCAAAGGGTCTTAACGTAGTTTATGAAGGAACATTTACAGAAGATACATCAACAGACTTCTCAGTACAGCTTACAGCAGCTCAGGCAGCCGGAGCTGATCTGGTATTCCTTCCTATATATTACACACCTGCGTCACTTATCTTCTCTCAGGCTAAGAGCATGGGATATGAACCAACATGGTTCGGTGTTGATGGTATGGATGGAATCCTTACAATGGATGGATTCGATACAAGCCTTGCAGAAGGCGTAATGCTCCTTACACCGTTCTCAGCAGATGCAGAGGATGAGCTTACACAGAATTTCGTTGCAAAATATACAGAAATGTACGGAGAGGTTCCAAACCAGTTCGCAGCAGATGCATATGATGCAGTTTATATTATCTATGATGCTATTCAGGCAGCAGGAATCACAGATTCTATGTCAACAGAAGAAATGTGCGAGGCTATGATTTCTGTTATGACAACAATCTCAGTTGATGGTCTTACAGGTACAGGCATGACATGGAATGCTGAAGGCGAGGTTTCTAAGGCTCCTATGGCTGTAGTTATCAAGGACGGCACATACGTTCTTCCAGAAACAAAAGAAGCTGAATAATTCACAGATATTAAACGTTACTGGGCACAGGTCGTGCTTTTAATCTAAAATATCAGAAAAATATTAATTGCTGCTATGCTGCTGAGTTCAAATGGACTCGGCAGCGTAGTTGCGTATTTGTTTAAAAGGGAATATTATGGCATTTTTATCTTATTTAATAAGTGGCCTGAGTCTGGGCAGCGTATATGCAATTATAGCCCTGGGTTATACCATGGTTTATGGCATTGCTAAGATGCTGAACTTCGCTCATGGTGACGTAATCATGGTAGGCGGCTATATATCATTTCTTGCAATGAACAGCCTGAATCTTCCTTCATGGCTGGCTGTTATTATAGCCGTTATTGTTTGTACGGTTTTAGGTATCGTTATCGAAGGCTTGGCATACAAGCCGTTAAGAAGTGCATCGTCACTGGCTGTTCTTATTACAGCTATCGGTGTATCTTATTTTCTTCAGAATGCAGCGCAGCTTATCTTCGGCGCAAACCCTGTTTCATACAAGGCGATCATAACAGGAACTATTTCTCTGTTTGATGGTCAGCTCAATATTTCAATTACTTCAATCGTAACAATCTGCGTATGTATTGTTATTATGATTGGTCTTTCGATTTTCGTAAGCAAAGGTAAAATGGGCAAGGCTATGCGTGCTTGCTCTGAAGATAAAGGCGCAGCCCAGCTGATGGGCATCAATGTTAACAGAACGATTTCTCTTACATTTGCCATCGGTTCAGGACTTGCAGCTATCGCAGGTGTACTTATGTGCTCTGCATATCCGACTCTTATGCCGACGACAGGTTCTATGCCTGGAATCAAGGCATTCACCGCAGCGGTATTTGGCGGCATCGGATCAATTCCGGGTGCATTTATCGGCGGTCTCTTGATCGGTATAATCGAGTCCCTGGCCAAGGCATATGTATCAACTAACCTGGCCAACTCAATTGTATTTGCAGTATTGATCATTGTCCTTCTTGTTCGTCCTGTTGGAATCATGGGCAAGAAGATATCAGAAAAGGTATGATGGGAGGGTATCAGAGATGAACAAATTTACAATTAGAAAAGATACCCGCAGAGATCTGATCACATATCTTGCTGTTATCATAGGATTCGTTGTATTAACGATTTTATCAGATACGAAAGTATTAGGACGTGCACAGATAGCATTGCTTGTCCCTATCTGCTGCTATATCGTTGCGGCTCTCGGCCTCAACATGTGCGTAGGTATATTAGGAGAGCTGTCATTAGGACATGCAGGATTCATGAGCGTCGGAGCATTTACGGGAGTTATTGCATCCCAGAGTCTGGCATCATCAATTCCGGATACAACCATTCGTTTGATCGTTGCCCTGATCATCGGTGCCCTGTGTGCAGCCGTAATGGGATTCCTTATCGGTATTCCTGTATTAAGACTTAAGGGCGACTATCTTGCCATCGTAACTCTTGCATTTGGCGAGATTATCAAGGACCTTATCACCTGCCTTATCGTAGGTGTTGATGAAAATGGTCTTCATATTGTATTTAATGCTTCGGGAACTAAGTCTGTAACAGACCTGGGCATGACTGCGGATGGCAAGACGATCATCCAGGGCGCACAGGGTGCTGTTGGAACAGAGACTATCTCTACATTCCTGGGTGGCGCAGTTCTTATTATGATCGCGCTTATAATCGTTCTGAATTTCAAGAGAAGCCGTTCAGGCCGTGCGGTAATGGCAATCCGTGATAACCGTATCGCAGCTGAGGCATCAGGTATCAATGTTACCAGATATAAGATGATCGCATTTGTCCTGTCTGCAGCTATCGCAGGTGCAGCCGGCGTATTATATGGACTTAATTTCTCAAGTATTGTTGCAACGAAGTTTAACTTCAATACATCTATATTGATCCTGGTATATGTTGTACTCGGCGGACTGGGCAACATGCAGGGAACAATTATTGCAGCTACGGTTCTGTATGCACTTCCTGAACTCTTACGTGCATTTAGTGATTACAGAATGCTGGTATATGCAATCGTTCTTATCCTGGTTATGATCTTCACAAATAATAAGCAGATCAAGCAGCTGTTTATGAAGATTATTCCTGGACGAAAGAAGAATAAGGAGGTCAACTGATATGGCAGAGAATAAAAATTTTGAAAAAGGTAAAATGGTGCCATATCCAAGTGACGCTATTGTTCCTGAGAGAGATTTAAATGAGATGCCTGCCCTCGAATGCAGACATTTGGGAATACAGTTCGGTGGACTTAAGGCGGTTGATGATTTTAATATGATCGTTGGTAAGACAGAGATCGCCGGACTTATCGGACCTAACGGTGCAGGTAAGACAACAGTATTCAATCTGCTTACTAAGGTATATCAGCCTACATCTGGATCCATCATATTAAATGGCCAGGATACATCAGGCAAGACTACAGCCCAGATCAATCAGATGGGTATAGCCAGAACCTTCCAGAATATAAGGCTGTTTGACGAGCTGTCTGTAGAAGACAATGTTAAGATAGGACTTCATAATAATATGAAGTATACGACCCTAGAAGGTATCTTAAGACTTCCTAGATATTTCGGAACCGAGAAGAAGATGCATGAGCGTGCATTGGAGCTCTTATCTATCTTCGATATGCAGGATAAGGCTGATTGGAAGGCCAGCTCTCTTCCTTATGGCGCACAGAGACGTCTTGAGATCGTTCGTGCCCTTGCCACAAATCCGACATTGCTGCTTCTGGATGAACCGGCCGCTGGTATGAATCCAAATGAGACCAAGGAGCTGATGGAGACAATCGCCAGAATCAGAGACGAGTTTAAGATCGCCATCTTATTGATCGAGCATGATATGAAGCTGGTTATGGGTATCTGTGAAGGTATCTGTGTACTTAACTTCGGCAGAATCATAGCTAAAGGAACCGCAGCTGAGATTCAGGCCAATCCGGCTGTTATCGAGGCTTATCTGGGAAAGGAGGAGTAAGACATGCTGAAGGTAGATAATATTAATGTATATTATGGAAATATCCATGCAGTAAAGGACATCTCCTTCGAGGTTAATCAGGGCGAGGTCGTAACACTGATCGGTTCAAATGGTGCCGGCAAGAGTACAACACTTCAGACCATCTCAGGCTTACTTAAGTCTAAGACGGGTTCTATTACATTCCTGGATAAAAATATAGGCTCGGTTCCTGCACATAAGATCGTAGGAATGGGACTGGCACACTGCCCTGAGGGAAGAAGAATCTTCCTTGAGATGTCTGTAGAAGAGAATCTGGATATGGGAGCATATACCGCGCAGAAGAGTACGATAGAAAGCTCACTGGAGAAGGTTTATACACATTTCCCTCGTCTTAAGGAACGTCGTAAGCAGATCGCAGGAACATTATCCGGCGGCGAGCAGCAGATGCTGGCAATGGGAAGGGCGCTTATGTCTATGCCTAAGCTTCTTATGCTGGATGAGCCTTCAATGGGTCTGGCACCTATCCTGGTTGATGAGATATTTGCCATTATTAAGGATCTTCATGAAGCAGGAACAACAATCCTGCTGGTAGAGCAGAATGCACAGAAGGCATTGAAGGTTGCAGACAGGGCATATGTTCTGGAATCGGGCACCATCACATTGTCAGGCACGGGCACTCAGCTGCTGGGATCCGAGAAGATTAAGAAGGCATATCTGGGCGGTTGATGATACCGTCGTGCTTGCAAATAGAAAAATTTGCATTTATAATAAATTCGTCTGAACATGAATTATTGTTTATGGGATAATCCCTTGAAAAAGCGAATTATACAGGAGAAGATGAATGCAGGAATCTGGAGAGATGTATCTTGAGACTATATTAGTCTTGGGAAAAAAGAAAAACACCGTCAGATCTATTGATATTGCAGAAGAGATGGGCTTTTCCAAGGCTTCTGTAAGCAGAGCCGTAGCCAAGCTGAAACAGGATGCGTATATAATAATAGACAGTGACGGACATATAGCATTGACCGAAAAAGGATATGAACTGGCCAACACGATATATGAAAGGCATATCGTGCTCACGAAGATGCTTTTGAACCTCGGCGTAAGCGAGGAGACTGCAGCAGCAGATGCATGCAAGATGGAGCATGTAGTAAGCGATGAATCATTTCAGGCTATTAAGGATCATATAAGAACAGCGCATAATATTATATAACTGACCGAATTGATAGGTGAGATTTGGTAATGTTTAGGAGCAGCCTCTGGGTTTCCAGGGTTGCTCTTATTTTTTTGCAAATCACGCAAATATAAGAAATCGTTTTGCAAGTGGCGATTTAAAGCAAATATGCGCCGGGACGGGCGCAGCCCCCTGCGAGAAAACAATCAGCGCAGGTGTTTTCGAGCAGGGGGCTACGCCGTCCCGACACGCTGGCTTTGTGATGTTCCTTTAGCGAGGCTTATTTTTATGAGCTTTACAATTACAGCGTGATTAAATGATAAACATAACAAATTTAGCCAAAACAACCATAGAGACCACACAAGAATTGTACAATTTGTAGAATATTACCTATTTGTTTAATAGGTAATTGCCAAATCTATTTTTTTGTGTATAATTTTTTATGTTTCGCCGATTATATAACTGTAATTTATGAAAAATGGTAACTATTTGGAGCCATGTTCATAAAAATGTAACCGCGCGAACGAAGGTAACGACTGCATGGGAATAAGGAGTTGTTCCATACATGCAGAAAGAAACAATTTTAGGAGGAAACTGGTAATGAAGAAAGTAACCAAGACGGCTCTTGCTCTCCTCACAGCAGGTTCCATGGCAGTAGTTATGGCCGGCAGCGCATTTGCAGCTGACGCTACACTTACTGTTGATGGAGATCCTACACTCACTGGATCACTCATTCCTGCATGGGCAGAAAAAGGCGAAAACTCAAACTTCTACGTAGGCGTTGTAGCAGAGGGTGAAGAAGTAAGTGGTATCCTTGCTGACGAAGCAACAGTAGAAGACGGCGTTGTAACAGTATCAGACGTTAACGTAACATCTGAACTCGGTGACGCTCTTAATGATAAGTCAGCTACAAATACTACATATATGTATGTAAACGGCGGCTCATCAGACACATCAGCAATCGTTAAGGATTCAACATTTGTATTCTCAGATAATTCAGACGGTAAGAATGCTAACGATTTCACAGGTGCCGGCGCTCTGTTTGTAGTAACAGGTTCAGAGAACACTAAGACAACTCTTACACTTCAGAACGTTGATATCACAACAGACGGTTTTGGCCGTGATGCTGTTATCGTTGATGCATATGCAAATGCATTCGTAATCGATTCTAATATTCTTACAAAGGGTTCTAACCCACTGACAGAAGCTTATGAAGGCTACGCTTCAACAGCTGCTCAGGCATATATGATCTCTCCTCCATGGATCCTCGGTATCTACGGAGGCGTTCG
>CAVARE010000051.1:0-18120 GCA_963591145.1 Anaerotignum sp.
TTGCGATTATGCCGTTTGATAGGATTGAATTCCTAAACCTTATTGCACAATAATTGAATCAATGCTATATTGTTACCCACGGCTAACCACGAGCTGCATGAGGTACTGATTTGAAGAAAACTATTTTATTTACAATATCAATATGCATATTGGCTGCTTCGTTAATGGGATGCACATACCAGCAGGGCAGCAGTCAGGAATCTGCTTCAAATGTCGCTAACACAGAAATAGGCGCAGATACAGATGCAGAAACCACCAGCGTCAGTTCGACTGAGATGCAGTCGAAAGAGCTGTATGCAATGGACACATATATGACTGTTAAGGCATATGGCGATAACGCCGCAGATGCTCTGAGTGAGTCGGTTGAGAAGATTCAGAAGCTGGACAGCCTCCTGTCTACCGGCGATGAAAATAGTGAGATATATACGCTCAACAATTCAGGCTCGGCCGTATTATCTGATACGGCTTCATATCTGTATCAGCGCTCTATGGAGATTAATGCAGCCACAGAAGGGGCATTTAATCCATTCGTATATCCACTCATGGAGGCATGGGGATTTACGACGGATGATTACAAGGTACTCACTCAGTCGGAGCTTGACGATCTGCTGCCGCTTACTGATGTCAGCAAGGTGACATTTGACGCAGAAACGAATGAGATCACATTTGCCGAGGACGGCATGGCGATTGATTTCGGCGGCATTGCCAAGGGCTATACCTCAGATCAGGTTTCGGAAATCATGCGTAAGAATAATGTCGGCGGCGCGATCATTAACCTGGGCGGCAATGTATATGCCGTGGGAACCAAGGCAGACGGAAGCCTCTGGAAGGTTGGAATTCAGGACCCGGAGGACAGCAGCAAATGCTTAGGCATATTATCGCTTACTGACAAATGCGTCATCACCTCTGGCGGATACGAGAGATATTTTACCGAAGATGGCAAGACATATCATCATATATTAGATCCTGCAACCGGCATGCCGGCAGACAGCGGCATTATATCTGTATCCATCATCAGCGAAGATGGTACACTGGCAGACGGCCTTTCGACATCACTATTTGTCATGGGACTTGATAAGGCCACAACATTCTGGCGCGAAAGCGGATACGAGTTTGATTTTGTCATAATGACAGATGACAAGCAGCTCTATATTTCCGATGGCATTAGTGATATATTCACATCTGATACATACAAAATTAATGTAATAAAAAGAAATCAATAATTCATGAGCAAACGTAATCCCTATAAATTATGCAGAAATGATATTATTCTTGCTGCGGCATTGGCTGCTGCAGCAATTTTTCTTTTTGTACTGTTTATTACGATAAAGGGAGACGCAGGCGGCGATCAGGTCGTGATAAAAATCGATGGTGAAGTCTATGGCAGCTATCTGCTGAACACGGATCAGATTATAGAGATTGATAATGCTCATGGCCGGAATACCATTGTGATTGAAAATGGTACCGTAAGAATGGAATATGCAGACTGTCCTGACGGCTACTGCATATCTAAAGGCACAGTCTCTAAAAATGGTGACACAATAGTATGTCTGCCGCACAGGTTAGTTGTTGAGGTCGTTAAGTCGGAGACAACAGATGACGATCTGGATGCTGTTGCTCAATAAAATAATGTGGCGTGCATTTTATGGTCAAGCCGTATTAGGTATAAGCTCATTAACTAATTAACAGACCGGGTTCAGACCTAAAATATATTTATAGAGGAGAATACATTGGCGAAAAGAGTAGCTCTGGCAGGAATATTTGTAAGCCTTGCGCTTATATTCAGTTATGTGGAATCATTGATTCCATTTAATTTTGGTATTCCCGGGATCAAGCTGGGTCTGGCAAATGTAGTCGTCGTCACAGGACTTTATCTCATGAAGCTTCCAGATGTTTGCTTAATCTCGTTGATCAGGATATTCGTATCAGGCCTGCTTTTTGGCAACATGATGTCACTCATTTACAGTCTGTCAGGCGGAATATTAAGCCTGATCGTAATGATTCTCCTTAGAAAAACTGGAAAATTCTCAGTTATCGGTGTCAGTATCGCTGGTGCGGTATGTCATAATGCCGGACAGATTGCAGCAGCGATTCTGGTAACAGGAGTCCCTGTAATAGCTTATTATCTTCCAGTCCTTATCGGAGTAGGCATTGTAACAGGCGCTGTTATGGGCATTATTGCCAGTCGCGTATTAGTCATTCTGACGAGGTCAATAAAAATTTCAAATATTTGAATATACAAAATAGACAAAAAAGTCGTCTCAAGATTTGCATTCTCAATCCTGAAAATTGTGCTATCATAGCCGCGAGAGTAATATTATAGATTCAAGCCAGTTGATGTCCACGCAGCAAGTACACATCAGTGTATTTTGCTGTGCGTGGCTTTGACTGACGGCAACACTGAAGGAGAATACAACTTATGAGTATCAAAGTAGGAATCAATGGCTTTGGCCGTATCGCTCGTACTGTTATCCGCACAATAGCTAAGAACAATGACGAAGACATCGATATCGTAGCTATTAATCAGAGAAATGCTGAGATCGAGAAGATGGCATATATGCTGGAGTACGATTCAGTATTTGGAAGATTTGAAGGCAAGATTGAAGTCAAGGATTACGGTCTGTGTGTTAATGATCACCGCATTTACGTTAATTCACATGATAACCTGGATGAAATCGACTGGTCATCAACTGGTGCTGAGTATATCATCGAGTCTACAGGAGCTTTCCGCACAATGGCTGACTGCAGAAAACATATTGATATAGGCGGCGCTAAGAAGGTTATCCTGTCTGCACCAGGTAAGGATGATGGCTTCCCGACATTTGTATGTGGCGTTAACCTGGATGCATATGATCCGGACATGGAAGTTGTATCTAATGCTTCATGTACAACAAACTGTCTCGCACCACTTGTTAAGGTTATTAACGACAAGTTCGGTATCAAGGAAGGCCTTATGTCAACAATCCATGCTTCTACATCTAAGCAGAAGCCGGTTGACTCTAATGGCGGACGTGACTGGAGAACAGGACGTTCAGTATTTAATAATATCATTCCATCATCAACAGGCGCTGCTAAGGCAGTAGGACTTGTAATTCCTGAGATGAAGGGTAAGCTGACAGGCATGAGCTTCCGTGTTCCATGTAATGACTGTTCAGTTGTAGATCTTACATGTAAGCTTAATACCAAGACTACATATGATGAGATCTGTGCAGCTATTGAGGCTGCAGCTGATATGGAGATGACAGGCATCATCGAATATAACACAGATGAGCTGGTTTCAACTGATATCCGCGGCAACTACCATACATGTGTATTCGATAAAAAGGCTGGTATCATGTTAGGTGACGATTTCGTTAAGCTGATCGCATGGTACGATAATGAGTGGGGATATTCAGCTAAGATAGTTTCACTTATCAAGCATATGGCATATGTTGATGCCGCAGCAGCAATTCTTAGAGGCAAATAAATAAACCTAAATATAAGTAAAAACAAGGCAGCCAGTTGTCACAAGTCAGTGACAGCTGGCTGTTTTGCATGGTCAAATATATAAGATACGGCCAAATGTGATATGTATATTGGGCTGAATGCAGCAATGGATTATGAATTCTAAGCAAGGATTTTGACCAGCTCCTCCAGAATCTCTTTATTCTGACTGTGCTGATTTACAATTATCCCCAATATGCCCTTGAGAGACGGAGAAAATGGTATCAGATTACATCCTGACATTCGCTGCGTCTGGGTATGGATTCTTGTAAGAAGAGCAGGGGCCCGGCCGGCTTCAGCACCTACCATGATGGTCTCAGGCCTGGCCCGAAATGTAATCTTGGGATTTGTATTATGTTTCTGAAAATACAGATCATATAACTGGCTGATGCATGTATATTTTTGCATTGCCAGAATCTTAACACCATCCAGATCACCTGGCGTTATATGATCCTTTTGGCTCAGTGGATCATTCTTACTGCAGACTAGAACCATCTCATCATCTGCGAGTGGGAAGAATTTGCCATTTTTTACTGATTGCTTAGGATTAAAATATGTAATCATGGCATCATAATCGCCGCGTTCCATCTTGCGGTACATCTCAGGCTCCTCGATTTCAATCAGTTCAATCTCCAGATCAGAATGCTCGGATTCAAATAGTGATATAGGAATATAGAAATTATAATGACCGATAACAGGAAGTGCCAGGATTGAGATCTTCTTCTTGCCGCTTGCTGACATAGCATGAGCATTATCCTTCATCTTTTTAATATCCTTAAGAATATCAAGTGCGTCCTGGTAGAGCATCTCTCCGGCATCACTTAATCTTGCTTTTCTGAAAGACCGATCGAATAGAGCCACCTGCAGCTCATCTTCTAACTGCATTATCTGTTTACTTATGGATGATTGTGAGATGTCAAGCTCAAGAGCCGCTTCACTGAAGCTTCCCAGCTCAACAATTCTTGTGAAATATTCTAATTGAGTCTCAGTCATGGCAATACCTCTGTTTGAATGATTCTATTTTGGAATAAAATATATCATAAATCAAAATTGAATACTACAGCTTTATTAATTATACTCCTAACGTGAACTTCTCACGTTACATGAGACAGATTTGCTGTGAAACTCAACATGAATATGTTAGTTAGAAATGCTTGAGCCATTGCAGCACATCCGTAATTAAAATCGTGTAACCATGAGTTAAGCATTTGCAGATTAGAATTTCAGTAATAGGGAAAAGGTAATGTCTGAAAAAAATATTCTTATAAATGATTATCTGAACAAGATTAATATCGGCGGTCTGGATGATGCTGTCTGCGGCAGAAAATATCTGTCATCATGCGAGCCTCAGCATATTGAGGTTAAGGATGAAGAGCATATCGTATATACCGCATGCCGTGCCTGCATCGCCAACTGCGGTGTAATCGCACATGTGCGCAACGGTCAGGTCGTTAAGATAGAAGGCAATCCTACAGATCCTATGAGCAAAGGCCGTATGTGCGGCAAGGGTCTGTCAGGAATCAATGCGCTCTATCATCCTAATAGAAATAAATATCCTCTCGTGCGAGTAGGCGAGCGTGGCTCCGGACGGTGGAGACGTGTTACCTGGGATGAGGCATTAGATAAAGTAGCCGGCATGCTTATGGATATCTATAACAGATACGGAGCCGAATATGTATTTGGAAGCACTGGCGGCGGCGGTAATCCTGAGGTATGGAGCTGTGCCAGATTTTGCAATATCTTCGGTACTCCTAATTGGTTTGAGCCTGGCAGTGCGCAGTGCTATTTGCCTAGAGTTCTTGCTGCTACCATGATGTATGGCGGAGCAGATACCAGTATAGCTGACTCTAACTGCCTCGAATTCTTTGACGAAGAGAACTGTCCTATCAAATCACTTGTATTATGGGGAACTGATCCTTCATATTCATGTCCTGCATCAGGCGGCCGGATGGTTAACGAGTTGAGGCAGAAGGGTGTTAAGACAGTAGTAATCGATCCTAGACTTACACCGGACGCAGCCAAGGCTGATGTATGGCTCCCGATCAGACCAGAATCTGATGTTGCCCTGGAGATGGCATGGATCAGATATATACTTGAAAATAAATTATATGACGCGGATTTCGTGCTTCACTGGACGAATCTTCCGTATCTTGTTGACTGCGATACGAGATTTATCGTTCATCCTGCAGATCCTAAGACTTCTGCATTGGTATGGGATCTTAAGACTAATTCAGCGAGAGTTATGGACTATCCATGGAACGATGATTATGACGTGGAATTATTCGGAATTCACGAGATAGATGGCAAGCTATATAAGACAGGTGCGCAGCTGCTGTGGGAGCGTGTAGAAGAATATACACTGGATAAGGCCGCAGAGCTGTGTTGGCTTAATAAGGATGACATTGAGAAGGCTATCAGGATTTATACAGAGAATACTCCTAGCACATTATGCTTAGGCGTTGCAACTGACCAGAATATCAATTCAGAGCAGTCTGCCATGGCAGCTGATACCATTGATTTCCTAATGGGAAATGTTGAAAAGCCAGGTGTTGCGATGCAGCGATTCAGAACTAGCGGTGTTCTTAAGGTTCCGAATTATCCGGTACCGGTTGCGCTCAAATGTCTACCTGAAGAGCAGTTCTTAAAAAGACTCGGTGGCAGAGAGCACAAGGGTCTGTCTATCTGGTATGGCGGACATGCAGGCAGCATTCTTAAAGCTATACTTACAGGAAAACCTTATCAGCCGCGCATGTGGATTGACCGTTCAGGAAATAAATTCGGCGTATTAGCCGAGGTCGGCAAATGGGCCGAAGCCTGCGACAAGCTGGATTATATTGTTCATATGTTTACATATCCTACATCCATGACTGCATATGCAGATGTTGTTCTTCCTACGGAGGAATGGCTAGAAACCGAGATGATTGTCGAGACCTGCAATATGTGCGTGGCGAGACAGCAGGTAGTTCATCTCTGGGAGACAAGGGATGAGACAGTTGTCTGGTCAAATATCGCTAAAAGATGCGGTGAGATGGGTCACGAGATGTGCAGGAAATCCTTTGACCCTGAATTCATGGGCGAGGATCTGGCATATTGGGATTCTATGGAGGAATTCTTCGATCAGCTTACACCTGCCCAGGGACTTACATGGAAGGAATATTGTGCCAAGGCGCCATTTGAATTCCTGCCTAAGGAAGAATGGAAGACATATTATGTATATCTTAATAAAATGGAAGATGGCAAGCCACAGGGATTTGCAACTCCTTCTAAGAAGATTGAGATATATTGTGACGCTTATATTAAGTTAGGAAGAACCGGCGAGCCGTTTATGCCATATAAGATGCCGCCGGCGGATAAGGATTATGAACCCCTTCCATACTATGCGGAGCCTACGGAGAGCCCTCTCCGAAATGATGAGATATCTAAGAACTTTCCGCTTATAATGACCAACGGAAGGCTTCCTTTATTCCATCATTCGACCCTTAGAAATATGCCGGGACTCCGTGAGATCATGCCTGTGCCTGAGATCTGGATATATCCGGATGATGCTAAAAAGTACGGCATAGAGCCTGGCCAGTGGGTTTGGGTTGAATCGGCCAGAGGCAAGACTAGGGCTGTTGCATATATCACCAAGGGAATTCGCCCGGGATCTGTTTACATGGAACGTTTCTGGCATCCGGAGACGCTTAATACCAAGACACACGGCTGGCAGGAAACCAATGTTAATGTGCTGTCCAGATCCGAGGCGCCATTTAACGATGTAGTAGGCACTCACGTATTAAGAGGATATCAGGTTAAGGTATATCCTGCTGACAGCGCTCCAGAAGGAATCTGGACCAAACCGTCTGATTTCAAGAGCTGGCTGACAGTAGGAAGATCATAAGGAGGCAAATGATGGGCAAACAATTCAGCATGGTGGTTGAACTCGACAGATGTATAGGCTGTCACGGATGCCAGGTAGCATGCAAATTTCAAAATGATATAGCTCTGGGAACCTCCAGATGTCATGTATATTCAATGGGACCTATTGGAGATTTTCCATATCTGTCGATGTATTTTATGACAGTTCAGTGCCAGCAATGTGAAAATCCCAGCTGTACCGAGGTATGTCCTACGGGAGCCTGTTACAAGAGTGATGAGGACGGTGTCGTAAGAATAGATTCTGAAACCTGTATAGGATGTCAGAGCTGCATGAGGGCATGTCCGTTCCATGCCAATAATTTTAATCGAGAACTGCGCATAATGGATAAATGTAATATATGCTCGGAGCTGCGGGAAGAGGGTCAGACTCCTGCGTGCGTATGGAACTGCGCAGGCGGCGCGCTCCATTACGGAGATATTAATGATCCTGAGAGCGAGGTATCCAAACTGATAGCGGCAAATGAAGGCCATGTATATACGCTCAAGGATGATAATGGCAATAAGCCATCTGGCAGATTTATTCTAAAAAAATACAAATGGATAGATATGCTGCCATTTGAATTCGAAGAGGCATTAAGGGAGGGCAGATACGATGGCTAAAACAGATTTAATTGCTTTATCTAAGGCCAGGGCTTCCATGTATCGTTTCTTAGGCGGATTATATATCATGGAGGTTGATGAAAATCAGCTGATCAGGCTTAAAAAGATGGATTTTCCACAAATAGATGGTGACAGCAACTCAGACCTGGATCTAAAAGACGGCTACAGTCTCATGAGAAAATACCTAGACAACATTGAAGCATCAGATCTGGAGGATCTGGCGGCTGATTATGCCAAGGTATTTCTGGCGGCAGGGGATGCCACGGGAAGAGCTGCATTTCCATATGAAGCCGTATATGTGAATAAAAAGCATCAGGTAGGAGGCAGCACTCAGATGCAGATGCATGCCTTATATCTGGAGAGAGGACTTGAGCCAGATCCTAATGTATATAGGACGATGGATGATAATATCGGCCTTATGCTGGAATATATGGCAAATATTTGCGACGAGATCACCACGGCTGTAGAAGTTGGGGATAAAGAACAGGTCACAGCTCTGGTTGATGAGCAAAAGCAGTTTATGAAGAAGCATATAACAAATTGGATCTATTCATTTACCAATGATGTGATTAAATTCTCAGAAAGAGATTTTTATAAAGCCGTCGCTAAGATCACTAATGGCTTTATAAAGAAAGAAACTGAGCTTCTGCAAGAAGGAGGCAAGGTATGGGATATAGACTAAGTTATGAGCGCATGGACGAGATAATCACGGAATTATCCTCTAAATATCGCATATATGCTCCGCGATTCGACGCACAGAAGAAGAGAGTAAGATACGGCCTGATTAAATCTGTTAAGCAGATCGTAACAGACAGGCAGTCGGATTATTCTCCGAAGGAGGTATTCTACCCGGTATCGCAGGTTATGTTTTATTTCCGCGATGACAGCGTAGAAGAATCGGAATTAAGCGGTGATCGTGAGATTCTCATAATTGCCCGTGCTTGTGATATAAATGCAATCAGAAGACAGGATAATATTTTTCTTAAAAATGGTGGGACAGAGGATATTTTTTATAAGAGAAACCGTGACAAGGTAAGGTTTGCCCTGCTTGAGTGCAAGGAAAGCTTCGAAAATTGTTTCTGTGTATCTGTTGGCAGCAACAAGACGGAGGATTATGCATTTGCCATTAATATCAATGAAGAAGATGTCCTGATAGATGTTAAAGATGATAGTCTCGGCAGCATATTTGCAAATGAAGATGCTGATGATTATAAAGTTCGTTTCGTTGAGCAAAATAAAAAGGCTGTTAAAATTCCGCAGATAGATCATGATAATCTTAAGGCTGTAAGCGAACTTGAATATTGGAAAAGGTTTGACGATACCTGCGCTGCATGCGGAGGCTGCAATGCGGTATGCGGTACATGCACCTGCTTCGATACCATTGATATCGTATATGATCAGGGCAGTAATGACGGCGAGAGAAGGCGTGTATGGTCAGGCTGCATGCTGGCTGATTTTACTAAGACTGCAGGCGGCGAGACAGCCAGAAAAACACCGGGAGCTAACATGCGCTTCAAGGTATTTCATAAATTTTTCGATTACAGGGAACGTTTCGGTACAGAGCATATGTGCGTAGGCTGTGGCAGATGCGATATCAGATGCCCTAAGAATATATCGTTCTTCGATACGGTTTGTGAAATCCATGATGAGATCGTTAAGAATGTCCGCAAATAGCCTTGCTACTGTAGAAGATGACATTCGTGTTCGTATCCGGATGGTACAGAGGTATACGATTAATATAACAATTACTGTAATTTAATAAAGAGGTATCGTAAGATGTCAGAAAATATAATGATGCCTGTTCCGCGCAGGATTGATAAGATTGTGCATGAAACGATGGCAGAGTTCACTTTTAGAATATTATATGATGGCGATGTTCAGCCAGGGCAGTTCTTTCAGCTGTCTATTCCTAAGGTCGGCGAGGCCCCGATCTCGGTCAGCGGCAAGGGAGACGGATATATTGAATTTACAATAAGGAAGGTAGGCAACCTGACAGAGGGAATATTTAATCTGCAGGAAGGCAACCTGCTGTATACGAGAGGACCTTATGGCAATCCATGGCCAGTTGAACATCTAGAGCATACGGATCTTATAGTTGTAACCAGCGGAACCGGATTAGCTCCAGTGAGGATGCTGCTGAGACATTTCGCAAATAACCCAGATATACGCAAGAAGGTTTATCTGATCGCGGGATTTAAGGATAGAAATTCCACATTATTTGAGGAAGACAGACAGATCTTCAAGGATAATTTTGATGAAGCCATCTATCCCCTCAGCCGTGAGAAAGAGAAACTGCCGGGATTTGAATGCGGCCGTGTAACTGCATTTCTTGATAAGGTTCCTGTAGAGCAGTTAGATGACTACAACATAGTGATCACTGGTGCCCCTGCGGTTATTAAGTCCACATCTGAATATTTCATCAGCAAGGGAACCGATGCATCAAGAATATGGGTTTCGCTGGAACGCAAGATGCAGTGTGCAGTGGGCAAATGCGGTCATTGCAAGATGAATGGCACCTATGTCTGTCTCGAAGGTCCTGTGTTCAATTATACAGTTGCCTCTCGAATGTTTGATTGAATCAAGGCTGTCTATTGTGCATGCCGATATTCGCGGTATGCAATAAAAATGAGAGTTTATTACTCATAATGATTTCTCAACGGATTATTATATATACATTTGCTGAAAAACTTTAACGTTGAGAAAAGAATGTCCCCGTGCTATTATAACTAATTGCATGGGGACTTCTTTTGTGCCCCTGATTCTGTAAAAAGTCTGTTTAAGGAGATTACATAAATGAAATTAGGAATCGTAGGTTTACCTAATGTTGGTAAGAGTACATTATTCAATGCCTTAACTAAGGCTGGCGCTGAAAGTGCCAATTATCCATTCTGTACAATTGATTCAAATATCGGTGTGGCAGCTGTCCCTGACAAGAGGTTGAAGGTTCTCTCGGATTTTTATAATGCCGAGAAGATCACACCTGCTACAGTGGATTTTGTTGATATTGCAGGACTCGTTAAGGGTGCTTCACATGGTGAAGGTCTCGGTAATCAATTTCTGGCAAATATTCGTGAAGTTGATGCGATCGTTCATGTTGTCAGATGCTTCGATGATGACAATGTAGTTCATGTTGATGGCAAGGTAGATCCGATTAGAGATATAGAAACTATCAATCTGGAGCTTATCTTCTCCGATCTTGAGATTATAGAGCGTCGTATCGCTAAGAGCTCTAGGGGTGCTAAAAATGACAAGTCTCTTGCAGCCGAGGTTGCGTTGCTTGAGAAGATCAAGACGCATCTCGAAGGAGGCAATATGGCCAAGACTATGGAGCTGAATGAAGATGAAGAGGCTCTGATGAAGGAATTTAATCTTCTTACAGCCAAACCGACTATATTTGCGGCAAATGTATCTGAAGATGACCTGGCTAATGATGGCAAGGACAATGCACATGTGGCTGCAGTTCGCGAGTATGCTGCGTCAACAGGTTCGGAAGTATTCGTTGTTTGTGCTAAGACAGAAGAGGAATTAGCTGAACTGGACGATGACGAGAAGGAGATGTTCCTGGCAGATATGGGACTCACAGAATCATGCCTTGATAAGCTTATCAGTGCCAGCTTCTCAATCTTAGGTTTATCTTCATTCCTTACAGCCGGTCCTAAGGAAGTTAGGGCATGGACTATCAAGAAGGGAACCAAGGCACCACAGGCAGCTGGTAAGATTCACTCGGATTTTGAGAGAGGATTCATTAAGGCTGAAGTCGTTAACTATGATGACCTTATTAATCTCGGTTCATATAACGCTGCCCGCGAGAAAGGCTTAGTCAGAATCGAAGGCAAGGACTACGTCGTTAAAGATGATGATATAATTCTGTTCAGGTTTAATGTATGATGGTTCTGAATGTTTTAATAACCCTGAACAAGGAGAAAAGTACATGGAATCACCTGCTATAATATTCCCGCATCTGGGAATATCTATCCCGGATTTTCCCAATTCAATTAGTATCTTTGGATTAGATATAGCCTTTTATGGAATAATTATTGCATGCGCTGTTTTTATATGCGTTATGTTATGCGTACATCGGGCAGGGCAGACCGGTCAGCGTAAGGAAGACTATTTCGATCTGGCCATCATCGGGGTGATTGCGGCCATCATCGGAGCGAGACTATATTACGTTATCTTTAATCTGGATTATTATATAGCCCATCCTGCAGAGATCATTCATATAAGAAATGGCGGTCTGGCCATCTATGGCGGCATTATCGGCGGATTCCTGGCTGGATATATCACATGCAAAATCAAGAAATTATCATATCTGCAGGTTCTTGATACCGTTGTACCTACAATTGCATTAGGCCAGGCTATAGGAAGATGGGGCAATTTCTTCAATAGAGAAGCCTTCGGCGACTACACGGATTCACTATTTGCCATGCAGATAAAATTAAGCGACGTGACAGGCGTTGTTACCGACAACATAAGAGAGCATATAGTGAATATTAACGGAACAGATTATATCCAGGTTCATCCCACGTTCCTGTATGAATCCTGCTGGTGCCTGATATTATTTATTCTGATTGTTATATTCAGAAAATATCAGCAATACAATGGTGAAGTGCTGCTGTGGTATCTCGGAGGATATGGTCTCGAAAGATTCTTCGTCGAAGGCCTCAGAACCGATTCACTCATGATAGGTAATACGGGCATCGCAGTATCACAATTATTATCAGCAGTTCTCGTGATAGGATCATTAATAGTGCTTATAATCATGAGAGTCAGGATACATAAGTGTAAAAGAGCATTATAAAATTTCGCATTGCTCAGAATAAATTAAAGAAGAGAATTCTTGAACATACAAAAATTCAAGAATTCTCTTTTATTTTAATCAATCAGCAAATCCTTACGGATGAATTATTTTGCATCACGCGTAAGCTTCTTGATCCATGTATATTTTCTGAAATGCAAGAATGCCGGCAGACCCTTGAAGAACTGATCTGACTGGATACACAGAACAACCCATACGACAGGCAGCTTCCACCAGAATGCTGCCATGAATGACAGAGGAACTACGATGCACCATGTGCTGATAAGGTTAACAGCCATGTTCCATTTTGCATCGCCGCCGCCCTGGATGATGCCGAAGCATACAGGCATCTGATAAGACATACCTACCATTACGCAAGCCATAACGATCATAAGACTGTCTGCCAGCTGAAGAGCCTCAGCACTGAAGCTGTCTGTATAAAGTGAAAGCAGTGGAGTTCTGAGCGCGAAGAGCAGTGCACCCAGCACTACACCCAGAGCAACACATACAACTGATAATGTACGTCCATCTGATTTAACTCGTTCTATATTGCCCTTACCGATAGACTGGCCGATTATAACGGCTGATGTAGCTGACATGGCCTGAACTACTACCTTCAGATACTGATAGAAGGTGGTAGATACTGAATTGGCAGCAATCGCATCCGCTGAGAGATGACCCAGGATAGCTGTCTGAAGCGGAACTGATATAGACCACAGCACAGATGCTCCAACTGTAGGAACAGCTATCTTAACGAAGTCTGTAAATAACTGTGCATCGTGTTTGAGCCAGCCCTTTGAAAACAGGTGAAGCTTCTGATCGCATTTAGCTATATAAACTACTATAATCACAAGCTCTATAATTCGGCTTATGAGTGTACCAATGGCAGCGCCTCGCACGCCCATGGCTTCGAAACCTAATTTGCCAAATATCAATATATAGTTGATGATAACGTTAACTACGAGAGAAACTACTGATACATAGAAAGATATCTTAACTGTTCCTACAGCTCGCAGCGCGGCCATGAAGATATTAGTTATAAGGAAGAGAAGAAATGTCCATACTACGATATACAGATAATCCTTGCCCTCAGCAATAATTGCATCGTCTGTTGTGAATATTCTTAATATTCCGTCAGGAATGATCAGACAAATGGCGATGAAGATGACGCCGATAGCCGCGCCCACCTTAAGTGTAATGGCTGTAATTGCTCTGATCGGTTCGATTCGTTTCTGACCCCAGTACTGAGATGATAACGCAACCAGTGAATTGCCCAGGGACAGGGCAAATTGCTGAACTACAAAGAATATCTGATTAACAGTGGATGCGCCTGACAGAGCATTTTGCGAATAGCTGCCCAGCATAATGTTGTCAGTCATATTTACAGAATATGCCACGAGATTCTGCAGCGCTACAATGGCCAGCATCGAAAACAGCGCTTTGTAAAATGATTTTTCCTTTGTAAAAAATGACGTTTTTTGCATAATGATTTTGCCTCCTAAACAACGCTACATATACTAGCACAACTTTTTGGCAAAACCAACAGCATATATATGCATTTACCTTCACGAAAAATTCACTGTTAAAAATTATGGTGCAGGTTTTCAAATAAGCAAATTGTATGTTATACTTGTACCCGTGTGATGAACTAAACGTATCATCGGAGGGAATATATCATGAAAGAATTAAAAAGAGTATTATTGAAACTAAGCGGAGAAGCTCTGGCCAAGGATGGAGCATATAATGAGGAAGAAATAAAGAGAATCGCAGGACAGGTTAAGGTTCTGTACGATCAGGGCGTTGATATCTGCATTGTTATCGGCGGCGGCAATATTTGGAGAGGAAGAACCGGAGTTGAGATCGACAGACCTAAGTCAGATACGATCGGTATGTTAGCCACCATCATGAATTGCATATATGTATCAGAACATTTTAGATATGCAGGCATGAAGACCGCGGTTATGACGCCATTTGCATGCGGAACATTTACAGAGATGTTTTCTAAGGATCTGGCAAATCAATACTTCGCAGAACGTAAGGTCTTATTCTTCGCAGGCGGCACAGGTCATCCGTATTTTTCTACTGATACAGCCATGGCACTGCGTGCGATAGAGCTTAATTGCGATATGATCCTTGCAGCTAAGGCTATCGATGGTGTTTATGATAAGGATCCTGCAAAATACCCTGATGCTAAGAGATTTGACAAAATCAGCATTGATGAAGTCGTTGAGAAGCAGCTGGGAGTTATAGATTTATTTGCTTCATGTCTTCTGATGGAGCACAGGATTCCGATGAGAATATTCTCATTAAATGAAGAAAATTCTATCAGCAATTCACTGACTGACAAGTTCAATGGAACTGAGGTTACTATCTGATTCCAGATATAATTTGCAATAAACTTATACAAAAACAAAACGAATTAATACATAAGGAAGGTCAATTATTATGGCAAGTGAAAAATTACAGAAATATCAGGATAAAATGGATAAAACAATCAGCGCACTGAACGCTGAATATCAGGGCATCAGAGCCGGAAGAGCTAACCCTCATATTCTTGATAAGATCAAGGTTGATTATTATGGTGTTGAGACTCCGCTTCAGCAGGTCGGTAACATCTCGGTTCCGGAACCTAAGACTATCGTTATCTCTCCATGGGATACATCACTTATTAAGGCTATAACTAAGGCCATTATGTGCTCTGACATAGGAATCAATCCATCAGATGATGGCAAAAATGTAAGATTAGTATTCCCAGATCTTACTGAGGAACGTCGTAAGGATCTGTCTAAGGATGTTAAGAAAAAAGGCGAGGATGCTAAGGTAGCTATCAGAAATATCCGCCGTGACGCAGTTGATGCCATTAAGAAGGAAGCTAAAGCAGGTGAGTATTCTGAGGATACCGGTAAGGATCTTGAGGACGAGATTCAGAAAATTACTGATAAATATATTAAAGACATTGACGGAATGATTGCTGATAAGTCTAAGGAAATCATGACTGTATAATAAATCGGGAGAATAATTTGGCTGATTTAAATGAACTTAAGATACCACGGCATGTTGCCATAATAATGGATGGCAATGGCAGGTGGGCTAAAAAAAGGCATATGCCGAGGACCTTTGGCCATAAGAAGGGTGCCGAGGTACTGGAACAGACCTTGGAAGACTGTAATAGTCTAGGCATAAAATATCTTACGGTATATGCTTTTTCAACTGAAAATTGGGCCAGGCCATATGAAGAGGTTCAGGTAATAATGAACCTCTTTAGAGAATATCTGCTTCATAGCATTGAGAAATGTATGAAGAATAATGTTATATGCCGCGTTATAGGTGAGAGAAGCAGATTAAGTCCTGATATCCAGGAGGCTGTGAATAACCTCGAGCAGGCCACTGCCCATAATACCGGAATCACATTTATTATTGCAATTAATTATGGCAGCCGTGATGAGATATGCAGAGGAATGAAGCGGCTTGCTGCTGATGCTGTAAATGGGAGGGTAAATCCGTCAGATATTACAGATAAGATCATCTCTGAATATCTGGATACGGCAGATTTCCCGGATCCTGACCTGCTTATCAGAACCAGCGGAGAAGAGCGGCTTTCTAATTTCTTATTATGGCAGCTGGCATATTCTGAATTTTATTTTACTGATATTCCATGGCCTGATTTTAACAAGGACGAGCTGATCAAAGCAATAGAAGCATACACTTCAAGGGATAGAAGATATGGCAAGATCAAATGAAAAATTAGTTAAAGACAAAAGGGGCTTAAGCCTTCTAAAAAATAAATCCTTTATAACACGGACCATTACGTCCGTGATTATATTTGCATTTACGGTACTTGCATTTGTACTTGGTTATACCATCATGCTGTGTATACTCGGCATTTTGTCTTTGATCGGATTATGGGAATTTTACAGAGCACAGGATCTCTTATGGAAGCCATTTGCTATATGCGGCTTCATAGCGGATATTGTATATTTTGTGTTGATCCGATTTTATGGAAATGAATACTCGGCCTTATATCTTGTATTCCTGCTGGCGATGTTTGTAATAGCAGAAATGCTGATTTTTATCCTGAATTATCCCAAATATTCACTGCATGATGTCTATATATCCTTCTTTGGAGTGTTTTATGTAGGTGTAACGCTTTCATTTTTGTATATTACCAGGGTTCACGATTGGGGCGCTTATCTGGTATGGCTCGCCATCTGGTCGTCCTGGGGCAGCGATGTATTTGCTTATCTGGGCGGCATGTTATTCGGCAAACATCGTGCATTCCCCGATATCAGCCCCAAGAAGACCTATGAGGGCTGTCTGTCTGGCATTATTGGTGCAGGAATCTTAGGCTTTATATGGGCATTGATCGTACAAAATATTGTTCCTGTAACTGAAAATGAGGTACTCATTTTCCCAATTATATGCATGATCGGCTCGGTTATCGGAATGGTTGGTGATTTATTTGCATCATCGATCAAGAGAAGCGTTGGAATTAAGGATTACAGCAATCTGTTCCCAGGACATGGCGGTGTGCTGGACAGATTCGACAGCGTGATCGCAGTTTCGCCTATCATATATGTTGTAACATTATTAATTAGAATCTGGTAAATTTATGAAAACTATATCTATTCTGGGCTCGACCGGCTCCATTGGAACACAGGCATTGCAGATAATCAGAGCCAATTCAGATCTCAGGGTATGTGCTCTGAGTGCAAATAATAATATTGATCTACTTATTGAACAGATTTCGGAGTTTTCTCCGAATTTTGTTTGCGTTTATAGTGAAAATAACGCTGAAATTCTTAAGGAAAGACTTAAGAGAGAAAATCCTGAGGTTTTAAAGAAAATCGATATCTGTTCAGGAATGGACGGACTTATTAAGGCAGCTGAACATGAGGAAGCCGATATTGTACTTACAGCTATTGTGGGAATGGTCGGAATCAGACCTACTATGGCGGCAATTAAGGCTCACAAGGATGTGGCGCTGGCCAATAAAGAGACGCTCGTATGCGCAGGCAGTCTGATCATGCAGGCGGCGCGCGACTATAACGTTCATATCTATCCGGTAGATTCTGAACACAGCGCGATATTTCAATCTCTTAACGGAGAGAATCGTGCTGAGGCTGATAAGATACTTCTTACAGCTTCAGGAGGGCCATTCAGAGGAAAAACCACAGAAGAGCTGCGAAATGTAACAGTTGAACAGGCACTTAATCATCCGAACTGGAAGATGGGCAGGAAGATTACCATTGATTCTGCCACATTGGCCTATAAAGGCCTTGAAGTCATCGAGGCCAGATGGCTCTTCGATATGCCTGCAGAAA